>CACJAC010000001.1 GCA_902591275.1 uncultured Prochlorococcus sp.
AAAAATAATTTTCATTCCGGAATTTTAAATTTAACTTCACTTCATACAAGTTGCAGTTTAACTATTAATGAGAACGCAGATCCAAATGTACTGAGCGACCTAAAAAAGTATATGCAATCAATAGTTCCCTATGATTCCTACGTAACATTATCAAAAAATAGAGAAGAAATATCCTATAAACATTATCAAGAAGGGGCTGACGATATGCCAGCACATATTAAAACATCCCTAACAAACACTTGTTTATCTTTGAGTTTTCAAGACGGGAAAATTATGCTTGGCACATGGCAAGCAGTTTATTTATGGGAACATCGATTTGATCAAAAGGAAAGAATCATTAATGTACATATAATTGGTGAGAAAAAGTAAGATATTTATAATGTAATAAGTCAGATTTATTATTTAATGGAACCCTACATTTTGCAAGATGAAGAATTGAATGAATTAGTTGTCAAAATACCTGGATGGGAAATTAAATCTAAACAAATCCAAAGAGAATTTAACTTCGCTAATTTTATTGAAGCGTTTGCTTTTATGACTAAGGTTGCTTTAATCTGTGAAAAATATAATCATCATCCTAACTGGGAGAATGTTTATGCAAAAGTAATAATTAAATTAAACACACATGATCTAGGAGGTATTACGAATCTGGATCAAACATTAGCTTCGGAAATCAACAAAATTTTCGATCAATAAAAATATAAACTTGTTTT
Organism: uncultured Prochlorococcus sp.; assembly: GCA_902591275.1. Classification (GTDB taxonomy): domain Bacteria; phylum Cyanobacteriota; class Cyanobacteriia; order PCC-6307; family Cyanobiaceae; genus Prochlorococcus_A. The sequence continues at coordinate 714 of CACJAC010000001.1, forward strand.
CAACTATTCAAAATGTCTAAAAATTTATTGCCAGTTACTATTATTAGTGGATTTTTAGGTTCTGGCAAAACTACACTTCTAAATCATATTTTAAAAAATCAAGTTGGTATTAAAACAGCTGTTTTAGTCAACGAATTTGGAGAAATCGGAATAGATAATGACTTAATAATAGAAGGCTCAGAAGATATGATCGAATTAAATAATGGGTGTATATGTTGCTCTATCAACGGCGAATTATTAAATACCGTATCCAAGGTTTTAGAAAGAGCTGAAAAATTAGACTATTTGATTGTTGAAACAACTGGATTAGCAGATCCATTACCAGTAGCCATGACTTTTGCGGCTGGTGATCTTAGAGAAAAAGTAAGATTAGATTCGATAATCACTGTCATTGATGGAGAAAATTTTGATTTTGAAATTAATAATACAAGTGTCGCCTATTCTCAAATTTTATACGGAGATATCCTTCTTCTTAATAAATCTGATTTAGTAAATGAAAAACAATTAAAGAAAATTGAGGAGTTTATAAATAAAATAAAAAAAGAGCCAAGGATTTTGAGATCAACTAATAGTGAAGTTGCATTACATACAATAATGAGCGTGGGTCTATTTGAGACGGATACTTTTGAATTCGAGAAAAATAAAAAAAATATAGAAAAAAATTCAAACAATCACTCTTCTCATTCCCACGATCACTCTTCTCATTCCCACGATCACTCTTCTCATTCCCACGATTTGATCAATAATATCGAGGGTTTTACCTCAGTTTCATATGAGACATTTGAACCATTTTCATTAAGGAAGTTTCAATATTTCTTAGATAATCAAATCTCAGAAAATGTATTTAGAGCAAAAGGAATATTATGGTTTATGGAAAGTGAAAGAAAACACATTTTTCACCTATCTGGAAAGCGGTTTTCTCTAGATGATGAGGAATGGACAAAAGAAAAATCTAACAAGATAGTATTAATTGGAAAAAACTTAGATCACCAAACTATTAAAAATCAACTGTCATCATGTAGATTTAATTCAGATTAGAGTTCATATTAGGATTTAATTAATTTTTGAAAATACTTATTAAAGGATTTAAAAAAGCAGTAACCGATTTAAAACTTTTTTATTTTATTTCGTTTATTGTTGCACTCTTAGTAATCATTCCAATTTTCAATTTTATTCTTGAAGGAGTTCAATATATTGTAAGTGGAAATTTTTCATTAGGTATTGCTGGAGGAGAAGAGGTATTAGAGACTTTAAAAGTTTTAGTGCTGACAAGTTTTTTTGGAGGAGGATTAGGCACTTTGAATGGATGGTTACTTTCAAATTGTGATTTTAAGTTCAGGAAAGTTCTTCGTATCTGTCAGCTCATTCCACTAGCCGCCCCAGCATACCTAATAACAGCTGTTTTGCAGGATTTAGGAAGTATTTTTGGGTATCAAGTAACCGGTTTATGGTGGGGGGTGTTAATACTTTCAATCTCTACTTACCCATATGTATTCATTCTTGCTAACGAAAGTTTTAATAAATTTGGAGTTAATCAAATCAATGCTAGTAGAGGATTAGGAGTTGGGCCGTGGAGGAGCTTCTTTAAAATCGCTTTTCCAATGGCATTACCAGCACTAATAACAGGAATAAGTTTAATGTGTATGGAAGTAATGAATGAGTTAGGCACATTTGCATTATTAAATATTCCAAGTATCTCTACGGGTATAGCTGAAAATTGGATAATTGAGGGTAATCCAAAAAGTGCTATTGGACTATCTTTGGTAGCTTTATTAATAATTTTCACTTTAATTATTTTTGAAAAATTCTCGAGAAGAAAATCAAAGCGATGGAGTGAAAATCCAGCAGCAAAAGATTCTCAAGGGTGGGAATTAAAAAACACAAGAGCTCTTTTAGCAATAACAACATCTTTATTTCCTCCAATTTTCTCTTTTGGAATTCCATGTTCTTGGGTTCTGCTCAATATCGATCAAATTCAAAAAGGGTTATCTGTAGAATTACTTACCCTATCATTCAGGACCATAAGTCTAGGATTTTTTACTGCATTAATAACGATGTTATTCTCCTTAATAATTTCCTTAGCAAGACGACCAAATAAAGGCTTATTACTAGGACTAATAACAAACCTTGCGGGTATAGGTTATGCAATTCCAGGCACTGTATTGGCTTTATCTTTAATAAGCATTTCTTCTCCAAAATTGAATCTCTTTGCTGTTTGCTTACTAATTTGGGGTTATCTTGTTCGATTTCTAACTATTTCTAAGGGTTCTATTGATTCAAGTCTTGAGAGAATTTCTCCTAGTCTAGATGAAGCTGCACTTGGACTAGGAGAGAATTGGCCGGGAATCATCAAAAGAATTCATCTACCTCTTCTTCAGGGACCAATATTCGTAGGATCATTGTTGGTTTTTGTAGACACGATAAAAGAATTACCCATGACCTTTCTTTTAAGACCATTTGATTTTGATACATTATCTGTGAGGATATATCAATATGCTGGAGATGAAAGAATGGTAGAGGCAATATTACCAGCCATTCTTATCATGACTCTAGGCCTTATTGCTTCATTTACATTGATACCAAGTCTAGAGAAAAAAAACTAAATTCTTTTATAAAGTTTTCTTATTAAGAAAGGTAGGCTTAATAACAAATCTGCCGAGGTAGATATAACCCTAAAATAAACTAAACTGATGATAATTATATTTTGTGGAATACTTTTGCCTACAAATAAAAGGAGGCAAGCCTCAAAAACGCCAACTCCTCCTGGTGCTGCTGGGACTACCAATCCTAAAGACCATGACAAAGAAAAGATTACCATTAAAAATATAATGTTCAGAGAATTACTCGCATAAAAAGTATTTAAGCAAATATAAAATCCAATAAATTTAGATAAAACAAATCCAATTTCAATAAATAAAGCTCTTGTAGGGAAAAATGAAATTATATTTATTCTCTCTTCAAATTCATCCTTTGAATTTTTAAGTTTCAAGACCTCAAATACTTTTCCCTTGAGAGCCCCTAATCTTTTTAATATCAGAAAAATAAATTTCCTATTTAGGAATACCAAAGGAACAATTAAAAAAATATAAAATGGTGAAAAAATCAATCCCATAGATGCCAATAGAAAAGATCCACTCAACATAAAATAAGGTTCTATAAGTGTCGAATACAAAGCAATCTGAGGATTACTTTTTGTTTTTAAAAAATTAAATCTTTCTACAAAATGCCAAACCCCTCCTGGAACGTATTTAAGAATATTGGTTAAAACATAAAAAGAGACTAGATTATTATTTTTAAATTCTTTCCCGAACCATCTAACAATACATTTCCATGCATAAGCGTTCAGGTAAATACTTAAAATGCAAAATAAAAATGATAAAAATAGATTAATTCCATTTCTTTCTAAATTGACATCAAAAGAAATTTGATCAATATTATTAAAAAAATAGATACAAAAATAGGACAAGCTTGTAATAAAAAAAATATTTTTTAAACAACCAAAATTAATTTTTTTAAGGAATTTAAGATATAAGTTATTGCTTGAGTTAAATCTCATTTCCAGTTTTCAAATGCTTTAAATTTTTTGCTTGATTCTTTTATAATTTTTCTTATTTCGTAAGATGATATTTTATGCTTTAGTTGTAATCTCAAAACCTCATCATTTTCTGGTTTAATATTTATTGATCCATCGGGTTTCAAAGTTTGCTTAACTTTTATATTTCCAAAAGTCGTTGAACATTCTCCTCTACGTCTAAGTAATATCCATCTAGATTGGGTCCTTTCACGAACACCAATAGTATTGGAATAATCAAACCACAAGCGCCTAAAAAATTCTTTTTTCTCAATGGGCAAGATTACTTGAATAGAAAATCCAATTCTATTTTTTTTCATATTGATAGCTTGATAGGAAACGTCGTAAGCCCCCTCAATTCTCAGTTTCTCCACAAAATTAGATATATCTTCGGGTGTTTGGTCATCAATCCATGCTTCTTGAATAGATATCTCTTCACACTTTGGGCTAATTTGTTCATTATCGTTAATAGAAAAATCCTCAAATGAAGTAATTTTATAAACTCTTACTAAATTAGGGAATGGAAATTTTAGGTTACCAATGCCAACTCCGTAAGAGTTAATAGAAAATTTTGAAGGAGGTTCTAGATGGTCAACTAAATTAGCAAGTAAAGCAATGCCCGTTGGTGTTGAGAGTTCACCCTCTATTGAGTCACGGTTTGATAAAACCTTAATATTTTTTTGTCTTATTAGCTCTATTACAGCAGGAGGTGGTACGGATAATTTTCCATGTTCAGTTTGAACAAAACCTTTTCCCAACATCGGTTCATTACAATAAACACTCTTTGGATTTAAGTAATTCAATGCAGCACATACCCCAATAATATCCACTAATGAATCTATAGCTCCAATTTCATGAAAATGAACATCATCAGATTTAATGCCATGAACTTTTCCTTCAGCAATTGCCAAAGATTCAAATACTTTATAAATTATTTGTTTTAATTGATCTTCTAAGTGGCCATTTAAAATAAGTTCCTTAATACTTCTCCAAGTTCTTTTGATAGGACCACAATCAATATTATGAACCTTTGCCTTGATGCCTCGGATTGAACAACTTTTTGATTCCTTAAAGTTTAGTTGATATAAATCATTTAATCCAAGATCAATAAGTGGCTGTTCAATGACTTTTTTAGGCACCCCTAAATCATAAAATGCTCCTAACAACATATCTCCGGATATACCAGGAGAACATTCAATTAAAACATCTTCCATAAATTAAAGATTTCTTGACTGGTAAAATGGCGTTGAAAATCAACCCTTCATTCTAGTAATTTTCAGAAAGATTATTTTCAATCACTTCGTACTTTATTAATTTCAAAGAATTTCCATCTCTTTTGATATCTAAACTTACAAAGCTATGAAGAAGTTCAAGAGAAAGTTCTCCTTTTATGACTAATTTAAAATTTTTATTTTTTAAATTTTTTGACTTTACAGCAGGGCAGATTTTAATAACAATTTCTTTCTTTTGACTGTTGACAAAAACTAATTCTCCCCTAACAGAAAAATAATTGTCTTCAAGATCTAATTGTTCTAACAATTTTGAGAAGTTAGTTTTTGAAGAGTCATTTCGGAAATCATTCAGTTGATAAGGATCCCAGATTCCTGCAACTTGTAAATGCAAGTTTTGAGTATTTTTATTTTTTGGATAAACAATCCAATAATAACTTTTCTTTAAATCAATATGCTTTTTTAAAAGTGATAATGCTTTACCTAGTACTACTGTTTCAATTTTTTCTCCTTTATTGTCAACTAAAAAGCCTCTATTTAATTGCTCACCACTATGGGGAGTGAACTTACCATTAATAATGCCGATTGCTCTGTGCTGTAATTGATTAGTAACTTTTGGGATAGGGTTTTTTAACATATTAAAATTTTTGAAAATAAAAATTTATAGTATTAAATTTCTAAATTCTCCTCCATACTATTAAAAGACCTTAACGCATCGTCGATAGCATCAGAAGGAGCAGTCGCATCATTCATACTATTTTGTCTACGAATCATTTCCACAATTTCAAAAGGATTGGTCGGAAGAACTGAACTATCATCTTCTGTTTTAGTTGAGGTATTAATTTCTAATTCTTCAAATAAATATTCAGCATTTAAGTAATCACCTTTTAAAGGAATTAATAAAGTAAAAAAAATTACAAAAGTTATTGGATTAAGCAGGCTTTTGCAAAAATAATTTTTCATTTTATTTAATTTCAAAATTCTTTAACGCCAAAAATCTTTGCTATTTTAATTTTACATAATTTGGTAGAAATTTGTTAATAGCAACTTGGAATGTTAACTCTATAAGAACCAGACTTTCACAAATAATAAATTGGATTAATCAAACCAATCCAGATATTCTATGTTTGCAGGAAACAAAAGTGATAGATGATAGTTTCCCTATTGAACCTTTTGAAAAATTAGGATACTCAGTAGAAGTCTACGGGCAAAAATCATACAATGGTGTTGCTATTATTTCTAAAATAAAGCCAGAAAATGTTAAAAAAGGATTCTTTGGTTTTACCGACTCTAATCAAAATATCGGAATTTTCCTAGATCAAAAAAGATTGATTTCTGCTGATATTAATGGTATTAAAATCATAAATGTCTATGTGCCAAACGGATCTTCTCTAGAATCTAGTAAGTTCGAATACAAAATTAATTGGTTAAATTGTTTAGCTTCATTTTTGGATGAACAAGAAAAAAAAGGAGAATTAATTTGTCTTATGGGTGATTTTAATGTTGCTCTATCTAACTTAGATATTCATGATCCAAAGAAATATGAAGGTGGAATAATGGCATCTGAGAGAGAGAGAGATGCACTAAATAATGTTCTGAAAAAAAGATTAATAGATTCTTTTAGGATTTTTGAACAAAATACTGGCTATTGGAGTTGGTGGGATTACCGTAATAACGCATTTGAATTAAATAAAGGTTGGAGAATAGACCATATATATATCAGCAAGGAATTGTCGTCAAAACTTAAAAGTTGTGTCATAGACTATTCTCCTAGAGGTAATTCACGTCCAAGTGATCACGCCCCAGTAATGATAGATCTTAACTTAAACAATATAAATGTAGATTTTTTTGAAGATGAGGATAATTTCTTCGAAATATAAATAAAGTAAATTTAATTTCTTTAATGCTTGAAAACGGTTATTAATATTGAGTTATTTAAAAAAAAATTGTTTTTTATTATGATTTCTTTAAAATTAATAATTTACAATCCAAACTATCGCAATAAAAATATCATAATGTAGAATTTCAACCTGATTGACAAAATTTTTACTTATTTCTAATTTAGAACATGACAAATTTTTTTTCAAAACATCATTAAGCTAAATTGTGACTGACATATTAAATTACACCAAATCAGAAGAAATTTTCTCTGCCGCCCAACAACTAATGCCAGGAGGAGTAAGCTCTCCAGTAAGAGCTTTTAAGTCTGTAGGTGGCAAGCCAATTGTTTTTGATAGAGTCAAAGGTCCTTTTGCTTGGGATGTTGATGGGAATAGATATATTGACTACATAGGAAGTTGGGGGCCTGCTATATGTGGACATGCCCACCCTGAAGTTACAACAGCATTACAGGAGGCAATTGAGAAAGGCACTAGCTTTGGTGCTCCGTGCGTTTTAGAGAACAAACTTGCTGAAATGGTAATAGATGCTGTCCCATCAGTAGAAATGGTGAGATTTGTTAATAGTGGAACTGAAGCATGTATGGCTGTTTTGAGACTTATGAGAGCATTTACTGGAAGAGATAAAGTTATTAAATTTGACGGTTGCTATCACGGTCATGCAGATATGTTTTTAGTAAAAGCAGGGTCAGGTGTAGCCACTCTAGGTTTGCCAGATTCTCCAGGTGTTCCACGGACAACAACTGCAAACACACTTACTGCTCCCTACAATGACCTCGAAGCCGTAAAGAAATTATTTTCTGAAAATCCTGATGCCATTTCTGGGGTTATACTTGAGCCTATTGTTGGTAATGCTGGATTTATTACTCCAGAACCTGGATTCTTAGAGGGATTAAGAGAATTAACAACTGAGAATGGGTCTTTATTAGTTTTTGATGAAGTGATGACTGGATTCAGAATAAGTTATGGAGGCGCACAAGAAAAGTTTGGGGTAACTCCTGATTTAACCACCCTTGGGAAAGTAATCGGTGGGGGACTACCTGTTGGAGCTTATGGAGGCAAGAAAGAAATAATGTCTATGGTAGCCCCTTCAGGTCCGGTTTACCAAGCAGGTACTTTGAGCGGTAATCCACTTGCAATGACTGCTGGAATAAAAACTCTTGAACTGCTCAAACAAGATGGTACATACGATAAACTTGAATCAACAACTTCTAGATTAATTGAAGGGATAATTCAGTCTGCAGAAAATAACGGTATACCTATTAACGGTGGAAGTGTAAGCGCTATGTTTGGATTTTTCTTATCTGATGGACCAGTTAGGAACTTTGATGACGCAAAAACAAATGATGCTGAACTTTTTGGTAAGTTGCATAGAGAAATGCTCAGACGAGGAATTTACTTAGCCCCTAGTCCTTTCGAAGCGGGTTTTACATCACTAGCTCACAGCGAAGAAGAAATTGATAAAACTATCGAGGCTTTTGACGAATCCTTTATTGAAATTAAAAAATAATCATTTACTTTTCTTTCCCTAATAGAAAAATAAAGTAAATGATTAAAACTTTTAGAAAGAATATTTCTAAATAATTATCTACTACCACCGACTATTACTGGAGGAGTACCTCCTTCTGAACCTGGTAAACCAGGAACAACTTGTGTACTACCATCCCATTTATCGAGAAATAATTTGAAAAGTACCTGATCGTCGAGACTTCTATTTAATGTCTCGTATCTAAGTGCTTCTTGTTCTGCTATTTCAACTTCTGTCTTTGCTCTCAGTAATTGCTGACCAGCTATTTGTTTCTGTTCAATAGCAGCTCTATATTCTTCAGCGATCTCTAATCCAGTAAGATCTAAACTTTTAACATCTACATAATCGAATGAATTAAGTTCTTTTGCAACAGTATCACCTACTTTTTCAGAAATCACTGCGAATTCAGTAGCAATTGTTTCTAGCTCATATTGAGAAAAAACTGATTTTAGAGCTTTTAGCAAAGATGGCTGAACAATTTTCTGATAAACATCGCTATTTCTGCTTGCAATTGTTGCGAAAATCCTTCCCGCTTCGTTAGGTTTTACTGAGTACTTAACAGTAGCGGTAGCTCTAATAACTTGAAGATCTTTAGTTAGAGTTTCAAATTTTTCAGGTTGAACTTGAGTTTTTATATCAAATGGATATACAGACTGAATAAATGGAAGTTTAAAGTTTAAACCAGCTCTTCTAGAGGGTCCACTTACTTTCCCTAATGTTGTAACAACTGCAACTTGTCCTGAAGGCACAACAAAAAGAGATTGGGTAAGTAAAAGAAAGCCCGTAAAAGACAATACAATCAAAAGGGTTGCAGTCCCACCAGGACCTGTTGGTGTGACATTTTTAAAGGATGTTGACATTAAATTTTTACTTTTAATTAATCATATTTAAATAGACTAATTAGTGCATTAATAAGACATTTAATTAAAATATTTTTTTAATAATTGTGAATTTAAATACAGATATTTTTAGTGGATATTTGATTTAAATTCTTGCAAAAGTTCTAAATAAAGATCCTCATCTATTTCCCTAATGTCATATTCAGAGGGTAAAACACCATGCTTATGCTCATGTACCGCCATCCAACAAAATTTCTCTATTTCTCCTTTTGAAAAACGAGGATATTCTTTTACCTTCTTAATGAGTGATTTAATGAGAGATTCTGAATGATCTGCCATATTTTTAAAATAATCCTACTAAAAATCTTATCTAAAGTTATTGGCTTTTAGAGGAATGTTCAAAGACTCTTCCAACTCACTAACAAGCTTAATTGCTAATTGAAGATCATTTTTGCTCTTACTAGATACTCTGAGATTTTCTCCATTGATACTGACATTAATTTTTTTTATTTGATCTCTTATATTTTTACTAATTTTTTTTGCAATTTCTTGTTTAATTCCTTGTTTTAATAAAATTGTCTGTTTAATTCTATTACCGCTAACCATTTCAATTTCACCGTAGTCAAATATTTTCAAAGATAAGTTTCTTTTTATTGCCTTTTGTCTAATTATGTCATTTACAGCATTTAAGGTTAGTTCGCTATTGGTGATTATAAAAATATTTTCTTTATCTAATTCAACTGAAGTATCCGTGCCCTTCAAATCGTAACGCTGAGAAATTTCCCTTTTAACTTGATCCAAAGTATTGACTAATTCTTGTCTATCAAAATCAGAAACTACATCAAATGAAAAACTTTCTGCCATAGTAAATTGTTAAACGCTAAATATTATTAGCATAAATCATCTTTAAATAAGGGGGAATGGGTTAATTTAATCAAAAAATAACAAACTAACCACTTTGCCCATTTCTTCAGCACATCTACAACTATTTAGCAAAGTTTCACTATCGTGAAAGGCAAAGCATATTAATTGATCACACCTAGTAATAATTTCTTGATTACAAAGACTACTTGCAAGTGGCAAAGGTAATTCATCATTTTCACTTTTTTCAACCAAATGCATAACCTTCTCGAGTTGGTCCTTTATTTCAGGAATTTGTCTATCAAGACTTTGTGGTAATAAAACAGTTAATAATGATGGATTAATATCTAAGACAGCTCGAATAACAGCTACATTAACACCTTGAGATCCAGACGTAAGGATATTATGTCCTTCCTCTGCTAACGACCTTGCTATCAACTCAATTAAGTGGATATCTACGACCGGTACGTGTCTACTACCTAAAAAAGCAATTCTCCTTTTTCCATTATCTTGGAGTTTTGCAAGTTCTTGAGCTAAGGCATCAACACCTTCAGTTGCTGGTAGATCTAAAGAGCGACTCAAAATAATAAAGTTCCTATATTTGAAATTAGCATTTATCTGAAAAATTGCAGGGAAAATCTATCTTTTCGAGAATTCTTTTTAGATTTACATGCTCTTGAACTAATTGAATAGCATAAGAAGCTTTAATTGATTCATGTATTCTGACATGGCCAAAAGCTTGTTCAATAATTTCTACGGAGGAAAGAGTATCTAATTCCACCTTTAAAATTGGCACCTCCAATTCCTCTGCTCTATGAATCAATTGTGACAAAGGGTCTCCTAAACCAGTTAAAATAAGGCATTGGGTTGATGCCTCCAGAGCAGCAAGTTGGATATCAGTTCTATCAGCACCAGTAACAACAGCCATATTTCGTCTTCTCCTGAAAAATTCCATTGCAGAATTTACCCCCATTGCACCAATACTTAATGTTTCAACAAGTAATTGATCTTTTTCAGGGCAACAAATAAATTGGGCATCCAGTCTTCTTACAAGCTCACCGACAGTGACGCTTCTAAGAAGCGGTGATTTAGGCATAACACCAAACACTTCAATATCCAAATCTTTAAGAGAAGGTATTATTTCCTTTTTAACTTTTTCGACTTCTTGCGGCAAAACTCCGTTCAATACAACACCAGTCAATTTCTCTCCTAATTGTTTTTTAGCATCTAGTAATGCATCTACGCTTTTGCAATCTTCCCATAAATTAACAATTAAAACTTTTGCATCTAAATCCTTAGCTAGTTGTGGGAGACTTAAGCCATAAATCATACCCTCATGAAGACTTCCAGCTGCCTCTAAAATATTCAGACCTTCAAAATCATCATTAACCAATCCTTGAATTTGATCAAAACCTTTTCCTGGGAGTAAGTCTTTATTGAAGATTCTTTTTTCAGCTGATATATTATCCAATAATCCTACTGAAGAAATTAAATTGTCCTCTTCGATTTTTAATGTAGATCCAATAAACTTAACATCATCATCTATTAGTCCTTCATAAGATATTGCAGGAAGATTAGTAAGTTCAATACATGTTGCTAGCGGTTTGCCTATGCGTACTTTGCCCCCACCCTGTAAAATTCTTTTTGCTATCCCAAGAACCATTGCAGACTTACCACTAAATGGCTCACATGAACCAATTAATAATATATCGCTCATAATAAGTAAAATTATTTATTCATAGATTCAAGATAATATTTTTTTCAGAACTAAACAAATATTTATTTATGAGTTTTAATCAAATAAAAAAATTAAATAATCTTTTTGGTAGATTTATTTTAATTCCTTGGTATTTCATAAAAAGCAAGCAAAATGATAAATTTCACTGAAAACGAAAAAACAATAGGGATTACCGGAGCTTCAGGTGCGCTAGGGAAAGAGTTAACAAAGTTGTTTCGACAAAAAGGATATAAAGTGATTGGATTTACTCATAGTCAAACTAATTATGAAATAAATCTTGAATCTCCAAATGAATGGATTAGATGGGAATGCGGGAAGGAGTCATCATTAAAAAAACAATTAGAAAGGGTAGATATTTTAATCTTGAACCATGGTATCTATGATTTGGGTAGAGAAAATTCCAATTATGAAAACTCAATAGAAATAAATGCATTAAGCAAATTCAAATTTTTAAATTTATTTGAAGATATTGCTCTAACCAATGATTCACCAATAAAAAAAGAGATTTGGATAAACACATCTGAAGCAGAAATACTACCAGCCCTAAATCCGTCATATGAGATTAGTAAATCCCTTATTGGTCAATTAGTTTCTTTCAAAAAAAATCTTCTTGATAAAAATACAAAGAATAAATTAATAATAAAAAAAATCATCTTAGGGCCTTTTAAATCGCAACTAAATCCTATTGGAATAATGAGTCCCAAATTTGTTTCTAAAAAAATTTATAATTTAGCCAATTCAAAAAAATATTTAATAATAATTAGTCCAAACCCATTAACCTACTTACTTTTTCCATTGAAAGAGTTTTTTAATTTTTTGTATTGCAAAATTATCTATAGTTACAAATAATAATGAAAATAATACTGTCTAGAAATCTCTGTCTGTCAATATTTCAATACCATCTTTTAAAACAACTATTGTATGCTCCCATTGGGCAGATAATTTTCCATCTTTTGTTATTACAGTCCATTTATCATTTAATGTTTTGCAAAATTTAGTTCCTTCATTAACAATAGGTTCAACAGCTAAAGTCATTCCTTCACGAAGTACGACATTGGGCAATTCTTTGGTCCTAAAATTAAATACCGATGGTTCTTCATGAAGATTTCTTCCAACTCCATGACCTGTATAGTCTTCTACAACACTAAAGCCATTTTTTAAAACAACATCTTCGATTTCTCCAGCCACATCAAAAAGTGTATTACCTGCTTTAATTTTCGAAAGGCCCGCATACAATGCTTTATAAGCTACATCACTAAGATGTTGAGCCTTAGGACTAACTTCTCCCACACAAATTGAGATACAACTATCTCCATGGAAGCCATCTAAATATGCTCCTGTATCAATTTTAACTAGGTCACCATTTTTAATTATTTTACTTTTATTTGGTATTCCATGAACAACCTCATTATTGATACTGGAACAAATACTAGAAGGAAATCCGTGGTAACCCTTAAAACTTGGCACAGCTCCAAAACTTTTAATCCTCTTTTCTGCGAAATCATCTAAATCTTTTGTACTCATTCCAGGTTTAATTAAGTCATTAATTTCTCTCAAAACAGTTGCCACAATTCTGCTAGATTTTTTCATCAAGTTTATTTCACGTGAAGACTTTATTTCAATTCCTCTCCTCCTCTGAATAAAAGGGACTTGATCATTAGCCTTGGAATTATTTTTATTTAACAAAAGATCTGCAAAATGTCTCATTGGAATAAATTATAGTAATAGGTAAATATCTTCAAAATAGCCATTACGGTCTTGGCTATCTTAAATCTATCAATAACAATGGGAAAGAAACAAAAATGAAAGTTTTATTTAATTCTAGGCAATTTCATAAGGCTTTGGCGCCTTGGGTTTTTCTTCCACTATTTATATCTTCAATTACCGGTCTTTTTTATAGGGTTTCAAAAGATTTATTAGGTTACTCTAAAGAACAAGTTCATTGGTTAATGTCTCTCCATGAGGGCGAATGGCTTGGAGATAATGGAGAACTTATATACGTAATATTGAATTCCCTTGGAGTTTTATGGATGCTAATAACGGGATTCCAAATGTTTTCAAAAACAATTTCATTAACCAAAAAGGTTACTAAAGGCGAGTCAAAAGGTTAAGATATAGAACTTGTAGGATAAAAATGACCAAAATGGCCAAAGAGAAACAAGAGAAGGAATTAGAAACCGGTAATGAAGCTGACGCATCAGTTGATGTAGCAGTTGAACAAAAAGAAAAAAACATGGTTTCTGAAACTCCGCAAACCTTAAGCGCATCAAATCTTATTAAGGATTTTGAGAGTGAACAATTAAAAAAAGAATTACCTGAAATTTATGTTGGTGATACTGTTAAAGTTGGAGTAAAAATTACAGAAGGTAATAAAGAAAGAGTCCAACCTTATGAAGGTGTTGTTATAGCAAAAAGGCACGGAGGTATTAACCAAACTATTACAGTTAGAAGAATTTTTCAGGGTATAGGAGTTGAAAGAGTATTTATGCTACATAGTCCACAGGTTGCCTCCCTAAAAGTAGAACGTAGAGGTAAAGTAAGAAGAGCTAAGTTATTCTATCTGAGAGATAGAGTAGGAAAAGCTACCCGCGTAAAACAACGCTTTGATCGATAAAGTTGTAAATTAATCAACTTATTGGTCGCATAGGCGCTTATAATTATCATAATGCGTCGTTAGTTCAGTTGGTAGAACGCAGGTCTCCAAAACCTGATGTCGGGGGTTCAAGTCCTCCACGACGCGTTCAATCAACATATGTAAATCATTTTTTCATAAGATGGAGTTAGATCTTCAACCTGGGGACGTAGTTAAAGTCCTCGAATCAGCAGCTTTAGGATGGGTCCGTGCAAGAGTCATCAGAGTTAAGTCTGGAGGAAGAGTTGTCGTTCAAAGTGACCAAGGCAGAGAATTTACCGCTAGAGGCAACCAAGTTAGGTTGATAGAACCAGCTGGTTTTAGGCCTCAAAAATAGATAGTTGTTTATACTAATTCAGCCGTAAGCCTAACTATTTCTGTAAATCCTCAAATTAATAAAATTTTTTTATTACAACACCATAAATTAAGTATTATGATCTGATAATTTTAAGAAGACGTTCTAAATAAATTTAGAACAAAACTCTGGGACCGTAGTTCAACTGGTTAGAGCACCGCCCTGTCACGGCGGAAGTTGCGGGTTCGAATCCCGTCGGTCCCGTTTTTTCTAAAAGAAATTTGGAAAAACGTTTAAGACTAGCCCCGAGTCCAACGGGTTTATTTCATATTGGGACAGCGCGAACAGCACTATTCAATTGGTTGTATGCACAAAAAATAGGTGGAAAATTTCTTATCAGAATAGAAGATACAGATTTTCTTCGATCTAAATCTGAGTATACAAAAAATATATTAGAGGGCATGAAATGGCTTGGAATTAAATGGGATGAAGAACCTATAAAGCAAAGTGATAGAATTTCGATTCACAAAAGTTATATCAAAAAACTATTGGAATGTGGAGCTGCATATAGGTGCTTTACATCAGAAGATGAAATATCTAAATTAAGAGAAGAACAAAAAAAGAAAGGATTACCTCCAAAGCATGATAATAGACACAGAAGTCTTTCAAAAGAAGAAATAGAAGCATTCATATCCCAAGGGCGGACTTCAGTAATAAGATTTAAGATTGATGAAAAAATTGATATTAAATGGGTAGATCAGATAAGAGGCGAAATCAAATGGCAAGGGAAGGATTTGGGCGGTGATTTAGTTTTATCAAGAAGAGCTAAGGGATTTGAGATTGGAGATCCTTTGTATAATCTTGCAGTTGTAGTTGATGATAATTTCATGAATATTACTCACGTTGTAAGGGGTGAAGACCATATCTCGAACACTGCAAAACAAATATTGATTTATAAAGCATTAAATTTTAATTTGCCAACTTTTTCGCATACACCCTTAATACTAAATAGCGAAGGGAAAAAATTATCTAAGAGAGATTGCGTTACTTCAATAGACGAATTTAGAGAAATGGGATATTTACCTGAGGCACTATCAAACTATATGGCATTTTTAGGTTGGTCTCCAAAATCTGCCGACAGAGAAATACTTTCTCTTGAAGAGATATCTGAAATTTTTGACTTATCAGAAATAAATAAAGCTGGAGCCAAATTTAGTTGGGAAAAACTCAACTGGATTAATTCTCAATATATAAAAAATATGGAATCAATAAAGTTAATTGAGATCATGAGAAAATACTGGGATGACAATGGTTGGGAGCCGCCATCTCAAGAATGGGCTAATAAACTAGCAATTTTGATTAGAGACTCTATGACTCTTTTAAAAGATTCAATTGATCAATCAAAACCATTTTTCTTAATACCTTCAATTCAAAAAGAAGGTCAAGATTTTCTGGAAAACCGGGAAAGCAAATTATCTTTAAAACTAATTTTAAACTATTTAATTGATCAAAATGCTATTAAACTAAATAAAGAAGAAGCTAAAGAAATAATAAACGAAATCTCAAAAAAGCATAATATTAAAAAAGGGATTTTAATGAAATCATTAAGAGTAGCCTTTTTTGGATCTCTTAGTGGGCCAGATTTAATTCAAAGTTGGGAGCTTTTCGCAGAGAGTAAAACTGATAGAACTCGAATTGAAAGATGTCTTTAATCAATCAAAATTATTTTTTTGGCCTAATTTAAGTCTATTTACCAAAGGTTTAGCAGAAAGTCCTTGTATTCCTACTGTCATCAAAATAGTAAGAAAAACTAAACCTTGTAGACGGCCAGCCCCAAGGATACCAGCCTGCTCTAATCTGATAGAAAAAAGAGAAGCTACAGCTGCAGTAACAATACCTCTTGGGGCTAACCACGCTAAAAATATTTTTTCTTTTAAGTTCAAGTCTCTCCCCATAGTTGCTATCCAGATAGAGATAGGGCGAACAATTACCATCAACATAAAAACGCAAACAACCCCTCCCCAGCCTAGCGGACTTAATTCACCCCAAGAAACGTCAGCGGCCAAAAGAGGGAAAAGAACTGTTATTGCTAATTGAGCTAATTCACCTATTAGATTATCCAATCTGTCCTTATCTATAACTTCTCTTTTACCTACAATAAAACCTGCCGCGACTGAAGCCGGTAAGCCTGATTCTGGTAAAAAATATTCGCAAATTCCATACAAAAGGAAAATAAATCCAAGGGTAACTTGAAGCTCAATACCAAATGAGGCTTCATTTTTTATTTTTTTTAAAATTTCTGATAGTAACCATCCTGCACTTAATCCGATTAAAACTCCTCCCCCTAATCTTTGCATTAATGCTATAAATACATCGTTAATCCCACGAAGGTCCCCTAAAGTTAACTCTAAAAGCAGTAATGCAAGTACTGCACCAATTGGTTCAAGCAGCAACCCTTCAGCTTTTAAAACTTCCGAGAGTGGGGAAGCTAATTTTATTTGTTCCACTAATGGAGAGACAACTGTTGGTCCAGTGGCTAGAACTATGGCACTATATATTCCTGCGACTTGCCATGAGAGGCCAGCCAGCCAATGAGCAATGAAAATTCCAGCTGATAATGAAATAAAAAGTCTTACCAATGAAATTTTTAAAACAGTATTTCTAATATTCCCCTCAGGCAGTTTTAAATTTAATCCCCCTTCAAAAAGAACCAAACAAACCAAAAGCCCCACAATAGTTTCGAGCCCTTGCCCGAGATCTAAAGGCTCAACAAGTCCTAATCCTGATCTTCCAATTAATAATCCAGACAGCAATAAAATAACAACACTTGGGAATCCTGTAAAAGAAGAAAATAATCGAGCGCAAGCGCCTGCAAATACAGTTATCCCCCAAAGTAATCCAAGCCTTTCAGGCGTCATATAAAATTATAAATAATAAAAACATTCATTATTTTGATTAAATCAATAATCTTATCTCTAGTCCAATAAAAACAATACTTTTTAATCTAATTCATGGACAGAAAAAGAGCATTTTAAAAATTCTTTTAAAAATACTTTTAAGAAAATTAATTTTATTTCTATTAGGAAAACTGGCTTATTAAAGCAATAATTATCAAAATAATTCCTATACCAACAGTTGCCATCCTTCCATTCCATATTTCTGCTTGAGGGGTAAAACCTCTTTTCCACAAATTCAATTCCTTTTTATCAACGAAGTTTTTTGTCTCTTTAATCTCGATTTTAGGTTGTTTGTTCATTGAAATTAGAAAGGAGGTTTTTCTTCATAAAGAGTATTTGCTTGTTCAATTGATAGTCTTCCTGTGACACCTAATTTAAGGGAACTTAAATGATCCTTAAATTTAATTCTGAACAACGCCGCCGCTCCAATCATTGCTGCATTATCTGTACAAAGATCAAGAGGCGCTAAATGAACTTTAATAGATTTTTTACTAGCTTCACTAATCATCATTTTTCTTAATGTATTGTTAGCAGCAACTCCCCCAACCACAACTACATTATCCAAGCTATGATCTTCTGCGCATTTTATTGTTCTCTCTACCAAGACCTCTGCCACTACTCTCTCAAAACTTGCAGCAATATCTGGAATTGGAACGATCTCCCCAGCCAAATTTATTCTCTCAACTAATCTTAATACGGCAGTTTTTAAACCACTAAAAGAGAAATCATATTTAAGAAATCCACCTTTTTTATCAGAGATCTTACATTTTGGTAAATTAAATTTCATTGGGTCCCCACTTTTAGCAATCTTTTCAATTGCCGGTCCTCCTGGATAACTAAGACCTAATAGTCTGCCAACTTTATCAAAGGCTTCTCCAGCAGCATCATCAAAACTTTTCCCAAGTCTTTGCATTCCTCTTCTATGATCAACTTTTATCAATTCAGTATGCCCGCCGCTAACAAGTAATGTAAGAAAAGATTTCTTTGGATAGTTTTCTGAAAATAGAATTGAAGATAAATGCCCCTCCAAATGATGAATTCCCAAAAATGGTTTTGAATGTAATATGCAAAGTGATCTTGCAGTTATAGATCCAACTCGTAAACAACCAACTAATCCAGGAGCTACAGTTGACGCAATATAATCGACTTCCTCAATTTTAATTTTTGCTTCTTCTAGAGCCTTATCTAAAACAAAAGGTAATAATTCTAAATGCTTTCTAGCTGCAAGTTCAGGCACAACTCCTCCCCATTTTGAATGATCTTCAATTTGAGAGGCAACTATATTTGAATGTATTCTGAAAGTATCGCCAATATTAGAAACTATTGAGACAGATGTCTCATCACAACTTGTTTCAATAGCTAAAACTTTATGCATTTTTGATTCAACTTGTTCTATTTTAGTATTAATTTCTTACTAAACACACTATAAGGAATTAAAGATTGCAACTTATGAAATTCTTTTTTTCAATCATAACCTCAGTTTTCCTTTTCCTCGGAATTACTCCAATTGCTCTAGCAGCAAATGGGCCTGCCTTAAACGCAGATAGAGCTAGCACAGAATATACCGCTTCAGCCCTCACAAAATGCTCTGAAAATCCTAAATTCATTGAGAGAGCAAATTCTGCAACTACTCAAAAAGACATAGCAAGATTTGAAAGATATGGAAAAGCATCATGCGGAGATGATGGTCTTCCTCATTTAATAATTGGACCTCCTCTTGAGCCATGGGGGGCCCTTCTAAATAGAGGTCATGAAGGAGATTTACTTATTCCCGGAGTATTGTTCATTTACATTGCTGGAATTATAGGTTGGTCAGGAAGAGAGTATCTCATTGAATCAAAAAAGACTAAGAATCCAGCAGATCTTGAGATCATTATTGACCTTGACTTAGCCAGAAAATGTCTTGTGAAAGGAGCCCAATGGCCTCTTCTTGCTAATAAACAAGGTAGAAATGGAGATTTAAGAGAGAAAGATAACAATATTACACTTAATGGTCCTCGCTAAACATCCTAAAAAAAACTTTCAAAAAACAAATGTTCAAAATCCTAAACACAAAATTTGTCAGATCTGCTCCAGTGGTAGCAGCAATTTGGCTAAGCCTTACAGCTGGAATAATTATTGAATTTAATAGATTTTTCCCAGATTTATTATTCCATCCAATGAGTTGATAAATATAAAATAATCATGTTTTTATTAACTTGATTATTTTTTTTGCTGTCTCATCAACATTGTGATTTGTTAATACAAAATCAAATTCATTTGATACTGAAATCTCATAATTAGCCCTTGAGAGTCTTTTTTTAATTGCTTCTTCTTCTTCTGTACCTCTATTTCTTATTCTTCTCTCTAACTCTTCTTTATCCGGAGGAAGTAAAAATATTGACTGTGAATTTGGAAACTTATTTTTTATTTGCCTTGCACCCTCTACTTCAATTTCAAGTAGTACGGTAAATCCCTTTTTTGTTTTCTCATTAACAGAAGGCAAAGGCGTTCCATAGTAGTTTCCAGCAAACTGAGCCCATTCAAGGAAAAGGTTTTGTTTAATCATTTCTTTAAACTTTTCTTGATTTAAGAAATAATAATTTTCTCCGTCCTTCTCTCCCTCTCTAGGTTCTCTAGTAGTTGCAGATATTGAAAGCCAAAAATTTTTTTCTTTACCTAATATTTCTTTAACAACTGTTCCTTTACCTACCCCGCTGGGTCCAGTAAGGATAATAAGTTTTTTTTGATTTTTCATATTAAATTTTTTACAGTAAAATAAAAATCTTGTGAATTAAAAAGGAATAATGCAAAAAGGTGTTCCGCAGATAATGGATATTACATCTATTAGATCTGTCTTGCATTATTTGACAAAGAACATCTTACCTACAAAGTTTGAGACTGCTCAACAACCAGAGCCTAATACAATTCAATTATGTTTCAGAGGAGTTGATTCTCAAACATGGTTAGAAGTTTCATGGAATGGAGACTCTCCAAGAATACTAAAGATAAATAAGCCAGAAAAGATTGGGAGAGAAAGCACACTTTCTAAACAAATAAGATACGGATTAAAGTATATGGCTTTAATTTCGATTGATCAAGATGATTTCGAGAGAGTTATAAAATTTAGTTTTGCGAAAAAACCTGGAGATGAAATTAATAAGTATTTAATTTTTGAATTAATGGGGAAACATAGTAATATTTTTTATCTGGATAATAAACATAAAATAATCGCCGTTGGTAGACAAATTAAATCAAGTCAATCTAGTTTTAGAACAATTTCAACAGGATCAATTTATTCAGGCCCTCCAGTCAATCTCAAAAAACAACCTAAAGAAGATGAGTCTTTTCAATCATGGAAAGACTCAATTTCAATAGTACCTGAGTCTTTGAAATACTGTTTAATAAATACCTATCAAGGAGTAAGCCCTATCCTCACAAAACAATTAGAGGTTGTTAGCGCAACTGTTAACTCAGAAATAATGGAAAAAAATATTGATTTCATTAGCAACTCAGACTTAAAGGAGATATTTAAAAATTGGAAGATTTGGATAAACAGGTTTAAAAACAATAACTTTAACTTTTCTACATTCAACAAAGATTTTTATTGCGTTTGGTTTTTTGATAAGGAAATTAATTGCGAAAATAAAATAGATTTATGCACAAGCTTAGAAAATTATTATGATTATCATCTGAAACAAAAAAAACTTGAATTATTGAAAAAAAAAATTGAAGGGATAATTTTTAAACAGACCAATACTGAGAAAAAGAACTTAAATATTCAATATAATCTTCTAATAAAATCAGAAAACCACGAGATATATAAACAAAAAGCTGATAATATATTCGCTTCACATGAAATCAAAAAACAAGATATTATTAAGGGACAAAAACTATATAAAAAATCAAAAAAACTAAAGAGATCTAGAGAATTAATAAAAGAAAGATTAAGTATTTACAAAACAAATATAGAGAGATTAGACGAATTCACTACGCTTCTAGAAAATTTAAATTCTTTAAATCATGAAAAGCTTTTTATGAGAATCAAACTACTAGAAGAAATTATGGAAGAAATTTGCAACGAGTTTAATATCAAAATCAAGAAGCAAAGAGAAGATCAGAAAAGTACATATGAGATAGAGTCTTCACCAATTCAAGTTGACACTCCCACAGGATTGAAGCTTCAGGTAGGGCGAAATATGAGGCAAAATGATTTAATAAGCTTTAAGTTCTCAAAAAAAGGTGATTTATGGTTTCATGCACAGGAATCACCAGGCAGTCATGTAGTTTTGAAGTCTTCATCTCAAGTAGCATCTGAACAAGATCTTCAAATAGCTGCAGATTTAGCTGCTTTATTTAGTAAGGCAAAAAGAAACATTAAAGTTCCAATTAATTTAGTAAAGATTAAAGATTTGCAAAAAATCAAAAACGGAGGACCTGGTTGCGTTTCCTTTAAAAATGGAGAAATTATTTGGGGAAATCCTACAAGAGGAGAAGATTACATTAAAAAAAATCTTAAAACAGTAATTTAGTCTATAATAAAAAAAATTTTAAATCTAAATGCTTGATTTTCTTTTAGGCACTCATGAATTTTTAGGAAATCATAGTTTTCCGGAATTTATTGTTGGATATCTATTTGGTGCTGCATTAATAATTGGAGCTCCTACTGTTTTCTTACTACTTGCCTTCGTAAGCGCTTTAATGAAAACAAATGGGAAAATGGGTGGATATAGAGAATATGAAACTTATGGTGAATCTTCTTTAAATGATGCCCCTCCTTTCTTATTACCAGATCCAACAAATCCTAAATTAAGCAAATAATTAAGTTTTTCGAAAAATAAATTGGACTTTGACAATAGTAGTTTTAAACCTTTTTCTTACACAATTTTTATCAAATAATAATGCGAGGTACAGGTCAAAGCAAAAATAAATTATTAGATTCGATGACTTTTAGTGATCATTTAGAGGAGCTTCGTCAAAGGATACTAAACTCAATTTACTCAATACTTATTTCAATATTCTTTAGTTTTCTCATCATAAAGCCATTAATATCTTTTTTAGAAATTCCAGCTGGTGATATTCATTTACTACAACTTGCTCCAGGAGAGTTTTTATTTGTCGCTATTAAAGTTGCTGGTTACAGCGGATTGATAGTTTCTATGCCTTATATTTTTTATCAAATAATATTATTCATTTCTCCTGGTTTAACAAAACAAGAAAAAAGCCTTATCTTGCCTGCAGTTTTTGGTTCAGGTCTTCTATTTTTTTTAGGATTAATTTTTTCATGGTGGATATTAGTCCCTGCAGCAATAAATTTCTTCATTAGTTTCGGTGCTGATATTGTTGAACCAACTTGGTCAATAGAGAGATATTTTGATTTTGTTCTCTTATTAATGTCAAGCACTGCAATAGCTTTTCAATTGCCAGTATTACAATTTATTCTTGGTTCTCTTGGAATAATCACGACAGAAAAAATGATTTCGAATTGGAAGATAGTTGTAATTTCCTCTGCAATATTATCTGCAGTGATTACCCCTTCAACTGACCCATTGACTATGTCATTGCTATCTATATCGATTGTGTTTTTATTTTTTGTGGGTACTGGATTAACTTACTTATCAGAAAATCTTAAGTCAAAAACTCTTTCATCTTCTCATTAAGATCTAATTGCAAGCTAACAGCTCTACCTAACCTTGGCTTAGCATTGACTTTCTTTAGCCATTCCCTTACTTCTTCTGAATATCCACATCTATTTAAAATCTCGATTTTATCAGCTATTGATTTTTTATATTCATCTTCACTTAAAGGGAATGATTCCTGTCCAAGAAATCCCCACATCATCTGAAAATACACGAATTTTCCTCTTCTAAAAAGTCTAAAATCATATTTTTTTCCCCAGCGATGAATCAAATAATGTATAACTTCATCTACTAGCAATGGTTTCATTTAAATCAATTAATTAAGACTTCCTAAACTTTTACTTTAAATTATTAAAAGTCCTATCTATTTGCAACAGAAATTGAACAATTTGCTCCATAATAACTAATAAATAACAGAACCAAGTAGCGAATGACTCAATTAAGTTCCAATGATGTTCCTTCAATGGGTCGAAGGCAATTTATGAATCTTCTTACATTTGGTACTGCAACTGGTGTAGCTTTAGGAGCACTTTACCCTGTAGCGAATTATTTCATGCCTTTAAGAGCAGGCGGTGGTGGAGGTGGAACTTCTGCTAAAGATGAATTAGGGAATCCAATAACTAAGACAGGTTGGTTAGCTACCCATCAAGCAGGAGACAGAAGTCTAGTTCAGGGTCTAAAAGGAGATCCAACTTATTTGATAGTTAATGAGGGTGAGGAAATAGGAGAATTTGGTTTAAATGCAATTTGTACTCATTTAGGTTGCGTTGTCCCATGGGATAGTGGTGCAAATAAATTCATATGTCCTTGTCATGGCAGTCAGTACGATACTAACGGGAAGGTAGTAAGAGGGCCTGCGCCTTTATCCTTAGCTCTAGCTCATGTCGATATTGAAGATGATGCTGTACTCGTCAAACAATGGTCAGAAACTGACTTTAGAACTAATGAAAATCCATGGTGGGCATAAAAAAAATGAAAGGTCTTAAAAATCAAATCATGAAAAAAACAAGTTTAGTCATCTGTACTCTGCTTTTCATTTCAAGCATTGTATTTTATCCAAAGATCAGTTTTGCTTATCCATTTTGGGCTCAGCAAAACTACGAATCCCCAAGAGAAGCCACAGGTAAGATAGTCTGTGCAAATTGTCATTTAGCTCAGATGCCTACAATTGCAGAGGTTCCACAATCTGTTGGAGCAGACAGTGTTTTCAAAGCTGTAGTCAAAATACCTTACAAAAATGATTTAAAAGAGATAGGGGCTGATGGTTCGGAAGTCCCATTACAAGTTGGTGCTGTTGTAATGCTTCCTGATGGCTTTAAACTTGCTCCACAAGAAAGATGGACCGATGAAATAAAAGAGGAGACAGAAGGGGTTTATTTCACTAATTACAGTGAAGAGAAAGACAATATCATTATTGTCGGACCTTTACCTGGCGATAGCAATAAAGAAATCGTTTTCCCTGTACTTTCCCCTGACCCATCCACTAATAAAGAATATCACTATGGGAAATACTCGTTACATATTGGAGGCAATAGAGGCAGAGGTCAGGTATATCCAACTGGAGACAAGAGCAATAATGTAGTATTCACTTCTTCCACCGCAGGAACTATAAATTCAATAGAAACAATTGAAGATGGTAGCTATCAAGTTAATATAGAAAACGATAATGGTGAAATAACAACTGAAGCAGTGCCTGTTGGTCCTCAACTTATCGTAAAAGCACAAGACAAAATTAATGTAGGTGACCCTCTTACTAATGATCCCAACGTTGGTGGTTTTGGGCAATTAGATGCTGAGGTTGTACTTCAGAGCCCTTATAGAGTTATTGGATTGATTGCGTTCTTCATTGGTGTAGGCTTAACACAAATACTTTTAGTATTAAAGAAAAAACAAGTAGAAAAAGTGCAAGCAGCAGAGGGTATCTAACTTTCTCTAAATGCTTATACCTCAAGCTTTTATACAATCTCCAGGAGAAACTTTTTTAAATTTAGGATTTATAACTATTAGATGGTATGGACTTCTTATTTCGGTTTCAGTTTTAATAGGCCTATTTGTCTCTAAAAAACTAGCAAAGGCAAGAAATATTAACCCAGAGTACATTAGTGAAATACTTCCATCATTAATAATCTCTTCAATAATTGGAGCTAGAGCTTATTATGTAATTTTTGAGTGGAGGCAATATAGCGGAGAGAACTTTTTTACTTCTTTTGAACTATTCAACAACATCATTCAAATACCCTCTCTTCTTGCAGTTTGGGAAGGAGGCATAGCAGTCCATGGAGGTCTAATTGGAGGATTAATATCAATTATCTATTTCTGTAAGTCGAAAAAAATTAATTTAAAAACTTTTATAGATATATTAATACCCTCCATTATTCTTGGACAGTCAATAGGAAGGTGGGGAAATTTTTTCAATAATGAAGCATTTGGAGTCCCTACAAATTTGCCCTGGAAATTATTTATACCTATCCAAAATAGGCCTTTAGAATTTCTAAATTATGAATTTTTTCATCCTACATTCCTCTATGAGTCATTGTGGAATTTTTTAATTTTCATCCTCCTTATAATTACCTTTAATAAACAAAATAAAACAGATAGTTTCAGGCCTGGCTTTATTAGCTGTCTCTATTTAATAAGTTATAGCTTTGGAAGATTCTGGATTGAAGGTTTAAGAACTGACCCACTATGCATTGGTGGACTTCCACCTTTCTGTGATGGAGGTATAAGAATGGCTCAATTTATAAGTATTTTTCTATTTTCTTCTGGATTAATTGGAATATTTTTTTTAAGATTGAGAACATATAGTGGGAAAAATAGAAAGAATGGATAATAAAATATCCTTTATTGGTGTTGGTCCAGGCGATCCAGAATTATTAACTTTAAAAGCACTAAAAAAGATAAAAATTGCAGATGTCATTATTTGGACTGATTCTCTAATTCCTGAAAAGATTTTAGATTTTGCCAAAGAAGGTTCTGAAAAAATAAAAACCAGTTCGCTCAACTTAGAGCAAATCACCTCAATTATGATAGAAAAATTGCAGGCAAGGAAAACTGTTGTAAGGTTGCATGATGGAGACCCTTGCCTTTTTGGAGCAATTAGAGAGCAAATCGAAATTTTAAAAAACGAAAAAATTGAAATCGAGGTTGTTCCTGGAGTAAGTGCTTTTCAAGTTGCTGCAGCATATCATGAAGCTGAGTTAACCATCCCTGACGTAACGCAAACAATAATTTTAACAAGAGCGGGAGGACGAACAGGGATGCCCGAAAAAGAATCTCTGAAAGATCTTGCGAAACACAATTCCTCTATATGTCTATATCTAAGTGCTAGGCATGTAAAAAGGTCTCAAGAAACTCTTCTGGAGTTTTACCCTCCAGAGACTAAAGTAATTGTTGGATTTAGAGTATCTTGGGAGGATGGTTGGACATCATTAATAGAATTAAAAGATATGGAAAAATTTTCTATTGAGAAAAAACTAATTAGAACAACCATTTACATAATTAGCCCAGCAATTAGTAATTCTCAAAAAAGATCTAATCTTTATAATCCAACTTATAGGCATCTCTTTCGGAATAAATAATTTTAAAGTTGATAGAAAAATTTTAATTACTATAATTAGTAAAAATTTATTTGCTTTGAAAGAAATAAAATCTGTTTCGGAAAACAACAATAAAGGAGAAAATTCCTCTTTAAAGAGAATTGGAAATTTCATTAAAGAGGCAAGGTTAAGTAGAAATCAATCTATTGAAGAATTGGCTTCTGATTTAAAAATCGGAGCTCATCAACTTCAAGCTATAGAAGAGGGTAATGAAGAAAAGCTACCTGAAAAAGTATTTGTCAAAGCAATGATAAGAAGGATTTCTCAGAAGCTCAAACTTGATACGGAATTTATAATGGATGAATTCAAGACAGAGAGGAAAGAAGTGAAAATTGAAGAAATATTTGAAGAAGTTTCCCAAAAAAATTACAAGTCTAGGCAATCTAAGAATCTTAATCCAGTAATTTTCCTAATTTTTATCTTAATTTCAGGCTTTCTCGGACTAATCGCATCGTCCTTAATTTTCAATTTATTTTCAGACTCTTCTCAGAATCAAACTCCAAAACAAGAACTTATTAAAAAAACTAAATAACTTTTAAATCTAAATTCTTTAGTTCTTTTATTACATTACGGCATAATCCTAAGTTCCATTTTTCAAGTAAAAGATCATGGTTTCTATCAAAAGGTAGAAGTTCAAATGTAAGAATATTTTCCTGCAATTTTATTTGAATTGAGGAGATTACCTTATCAGGTCTTTGATCAAGAGATGCGGCTAGTCTCAAAATTAATGACATTTCAAGAACTAATGTTTTATCTTCCTTGGATATTAAATTTTGCCAAGACTCATGTCTTTTCTTGGGGAGAGTCTTTCTATGGTATCTAGCAATTGAAGCAATAATATTTGTTTCTGCTTCAGAATATCCCAACAACTCACAATTTTTTATTAAATACCAAGAGTGTTTGTGATATGAGCCAACATTTACATACTTCCCACAATTATAAAGATTAGAAGCTGCCCAAAGAAGTTCTTTAGATTTAGGGTCATTATCGCTATGAAAGATATTTTTAGTCTGATCATAGATTTGAAAGGCAATATCAATAACTTTCTTAGCTCTTGTATTATCTACTCCAAACTTTCTAGCCTGATGAACAATAGTTGTTTTTCTAATATTGCTTTGAATATTTAACTCGTTTTTAATTATCCCTTTACGAAGCATCCAATCTACAACCAAACCCTCTCGAAGCGCCCTTTCACTTATTGTTAATTCATTAAAGTTCAACATCTGCATTGCGGTGTTTAATATCAATGCACCTGGAATAATTATTTCTGCTCTTCTCTCACTTAATGAAGGTATTTTCTTGATTTCCGAAACTGGCAATTTAATTAGTTTTTCCAATACATTTTGTAAATTTTCCCTTTTAAATTTATAACCATGCAACTTTTGTTTAGATTCTCCCAAATCATTTGAAATCAAATTTCCTAATGAAGTTGCAGTACCACTGGTTGCAATCATAGATAAAGGCTTATCTCCCTTAGATCTACTTTTTATTTTTCGAACAGATGGTTCTAAAGATCCTCTAATAAAAGTTGTTAGAAAACTCGATCTTTCTGAATTTATAGATTTTTTATTTAAAAAATCATTTTTAAGTCTTACCGCACCAATTCTCGAACTGGTAAGAGCCATAGCATCTTTTTTATCTGCAAGTATTAATTCTGTAGATCCTCCTCCAATATCTATGATTACAAAAGACTCATCTTCAAAAGCCATACCAGAAAGAACACCAAGGTAAATTAATCTGGCTTCCTCAGAACCACTTATCATTTCTATTTGAATATCAGTTTCATCAAGCACTCTTTTAATAAAATCCTGACCGTTTGGAGCTTCCCTAACTGCACTTGTTGCTGCTGTTACTATTTGTTTTACTTCATTGCTTTTACAATATTCCTTGAATCGCTTAAGAGTAACTAATGCTCTTTGGATTGATTCTTCAGTAAGATTACCGTCCTCATCTCTTTCTCCAAGACGAGTGGTTGATTTATCAGTGAATTTTATTGAGAATGATTTTAATTCTAGATTAATTTCTGCTAACAAGAGATGTGTAGAGTTAGTTCCAATATCTATAGAAGCTACTAAAATTTGTTTTTCTTGAAAATATCTTAAATCTTGTTTCTTTATCATTTCTTTTTATAAGATGCAGATATCTTTAATCCATTAACAAATATACCCAAGATTGATTATTAAATAATAGAAATCACTTAATCCTAGTAAGATTATTTAAAGTTATGAAATATACAATAGGTCATATGCAGAATAAAAATCGACAAATTAAATTAAGTACTTTTTTTGAATTATTAAGGTGGAATAAACCTACTGGAAGAATGATCTTACTTATTCCTGCTGGATGGAGTTTATATTTAACCCCAAATGCTAATCCACCATTTTTAATGTTGCTAAGAATAATCTTGGGAGGCATTCTAGTAAGTGGATTAGGCTGCGTGGTTAATGATATTTGGGACAAAAAAATTGATCAAAGAGTTTTTAGGACAAAAAATAGACCTCTAGCATCGAATAAGATCAGTCTTAAAACGGCTTATACAATTCTTTTCTTTTTAATTTTATGTAGCTTCTTTTTAACTTTGTCACTACCTCAACATGGAAGAAACCTTTCCATTTCACTCGCTATTTTAGCTTTACCTATTATTTTAATTTATCCTTCTGCTAAAAGATGGTTTAAATATCCTCAATTTATCTTATCCATATGCTGGGGGTTTGCTGTCTTAATTCCTTGGGCCGCAAATGAAGGTAATTTAAATAGTATTGTTTTA
The DNA here is from genome assembly GCA_902591275.1 of uncultured Prochlorococcus sp. Lineage (GTDB taxonomy): Bacteria > Cyanobacteriota > Cyanobacteriia > PCC-6307 > Cyanobiaceae > Prochlorococcus_A. The sequence goes on from CACJAC010000001.1 coordinate 30,243, forward strand.
TTGTTTTGCTGGCTAGCTACCATTTTTTGGACTTTTGGCTTTGACACGATTTATGCTTTAGCAGATAAAAAATATGATATCAAAATTGGAATAAATAGTTCCGCTGTTAACCTCCAGAACAATACAAGAATAACTATTCAAATTTGTTATTTTTTAACTTCTATTTTTCTCGCATTATGCGGGTATATTAATCAAATGGATTTTATTTTTTGGCCAATTTGGCTTACGACGTCAATCTTAATGCAGAGAGATATACTTAAAGTATTTCCTGAGGAAAAGCAATCAATAAAAAATATTGGGAATCACTTCAAAAATCAATCAATTTATGGAGGAGTCATTTTATTAGGAATTATTATTGCCTCATAGATTCTAAATATGGTTTTTAGATTAAAAAAAGGTGATCTAATAGATATTTTAGCTCCAGGCTCCTTTATTGATGAAGACGAAAATTTTCAAAAAGGCATAGAAATCTTAAAAAATTGGGGATTGGAAATTAATGAAAATAATTCATTATCCAAAAAATTTGGTTATTTTGCAGGTGATGATCTTACTAGATATGAAGAACTGGAAAAAGCACAAAATAGTAAGCTAATCATTTTTGCAAAAGGAGGCTGGGGTTCAGCAAGAATATTAGAAAAAGAACCATCTTGGCAGCATGGTTTAATGGTTGGATTCTCAGATACATGTTCTTTATTACTATCTAAATATTCCCAAGGATTTGTAGGTTCTATTCATGGTCCCATGGTTTCTGGCCTTTTCAAAGAGCCAGAGTGGAGTCTTGAGAGATTAAGAAATTTACTTTTTGAAGGATATGTTAAGGACATAAGAGGAATTCCTTTAAGAGGTGGGAAAGCTAAAGGAGAAATTATCGTTTCAAACTTAACTATTGCTACTTTTTTAATTGGTACTAATCACTTTCCAGATTGCAAAGGCAAAATAATAATTTTTGAAGATATTAATGAAGATATTTATAAAATTGATCGCATGTTGACTTACCTCAGAATGACTAAAACACTTTCTAAAATTGCTGGTATTGGATTCGGAAGTTTTTCTAATGATACCTGCGATCTTGAATGGGAAAATTTACTAAAAAGCTGCATTATTGAAAGACTCCAAGAGTTTGATTTTCCTATTCTTTTTGACCTCCCAATAGGACACATATCGGGAAATGCTTGCATACCTTTAGGATACGAAGCCACCTTAAATGGTGATGATGGCATTCTTAGTATCGATGAACCTTTTTAACTTAGGGGTTCTTCACAAAAAGTTTTGCTATTTTCAAATCTATAGGGGACGTAATTTTTATATTTGAATAAGTTCCTTCAATAATCTTCACTTTCCAATTAAGCATTTCGAATAGTGAGGCATCATCTGTGACTTTCCAGTTTTCATCAATTGCTATCTTATGAGCTTTTTTTAATCTATCTACTAAAAAGCCTTGAGGAGTTTGTGCTGCCCATAAATAATTTCTATCTGGTGTTTCTTTAATAAAACCTTCATTATCAACAATCTTTATTGTGTCAGTTACCTTAGTAGCTAAAATTACAGCTTGATTTTCATCTAATTGCTTGGCACAAAGGTCTATCAATTCAGGATTAATTAGACATCTAGCGCCATCATGTATTAAAACTTTTTTAGCCTCTTTTGGAAGCGCTTTTAAACCATTAAAAACTGACTGTTGTCTGGTTTCGCCACCATTAATCCAATGAACATTATCGGCAAAATCCTTTGCTGAATTTAATAATAAATTTTTATCTTTCGGTTGCCCAATTATTCCAACCCAGTTTGTTGAGCTTGCAGAAAATACAGATTTAAGTGTCCAATAGATCAAAGACTCTCCCTCTAAATCAATAAGTAATTTATTTTTTCCAGCTTTCATTCTGCTACCACTCCCTGCAGCTGGTATTAAAAAGTGCACAATTGAAGGTCTTAATATTTTCTAGATAATTATAAATAAAAGCAATATCTTTACACAAATAGTACTACGATTGAAAATAATAAAATTTCATAATGTCCAATACAGATTCATTATCAGGCAAAGTTGCATTAATTACAGGAGCTAGCAGAGGAATTGGTAAAGAAATTGCTTTAGAACTAAGCCGCTTAGGAGCAGAAGTTTTTATTAATTACTCTTCTTCTGATGAAAAAGCTGAAGAAGTTGTAAATTCAATAAAAAATTCGGGAGGTAAAGCTCATAAATTAAAATTTGATGTATCGAGAGAGGATTCTGTCAGTTCAGCTTTTGAAGAAATCATAAAAATTAATGGCTCAATTGATATTCTTATTAACAATGCTGGTATTACTAGAGATGGACTATTGATGAGAATGAAATCGGAACAATGGGATGATGTATTAAATACAAACTTAAAAGGGGTTTTTCTTTGTACAAAATATGCTTCAAAATTTATGATGAAAAAAAGAAGTGGTAGTATCTTAAATATTTCATCTGTTGTTGGAATAATTGGTAATCCCGGTCAAGCAAATTATTCTGCAGCCAAAGCTGGAGTTATTGGATTCACCAAAACTTGCGCTAAAGAATTTGCTTCAAGAGGTATAAACGTAAATGCAATAGCTCCTGGATTTATAGAAACAGAAATGACTGAAAAACTTAATACTGAAGAGATACTTAAAGTTATCCCTTTAGGGAAATTAGGAAGTTGTTCTCAAATTGCAAATTTAGTTTCTTTCTTAGTTTCAAGTAATGCTGGAAGTTACATTACAGGGCAAACAATCAGTATAGACGGAGGTATGAGTATTTAATTATGTACTTTGATAAGGCTGGCCCAATTCATCCCTTAACCTTCTAATTTTTTGTAAAAGTTTAAGTCTTCGACTTCTAGCAGTTAATGTCAAGAAAAATCTTAAAGGAAAGTATATTAGCGTCATAGCAATCGCTAGGATTGCGGTAAGAGTAAAAATAAGATTATTTGTTTCTTCCATAACTTAAAGATACTCTTATTTGAGTTAATTTGTATGTCTCATTAAAAGAAATTCGGCTTTCCCCACTTAATTAAATATCCCTTAAAAATGATTCTATGGGAGATTAGAATAAGATTAAAGATCGAGTAAACATGGCTAAACAGTTAAGTTTTTCTAATGAATCAAGAGAAGCTCTAGAAAAAGGAATGAATTTCGTAGCTAATGCCGTTAAGGTTACTATTGGGCCAAAAGCAAAAAACGTTGTAATAGAGAAGAAATTTGGTTCGCCAGATATAGTAAGAGATGGATCTACGGTTGCTAAGGAAATCGAGATTGAAAACCCTATTTCTAATTTAGGTGCGAAATTAATAGAACAAGTTGCATCCAAGACAAAAGAGAGCGCTGGTGACGGAACAACAACAGCAACCATTTTGACTCAGAAGATGGTTCAGGAGGGGTTAAAAAATATTGCTTCTGGCGCCAACCCTATGGAGTTAAAAAAAGGTATGGAGGCAGGCCTAGCTTTTGTCTTAGAAAAATTAAGTTCCAAAAGTATTTCATTAGATGGTTCTGATATTCAAAAAGTTGCAACAGTTAGTGCTGGAGGTGATGAAGAAATTGGATCTATAATTTCGAAAGCAATGGATATTGTCACTTCAGATGGAGTAATAACTGTTGAAGAATCTCAATCATTAGATACAGAATTAGATATAACTGAAGGAATGTCTTTTGATAGAGGTTATAGTTCTCCATATTTCGTAACAGACCAAGAAAGACAAGTTTGTGAACTTGAAAACCCCAAGATATTAATAACTGATCAAAAAATCTCAACTTTAGTTGATCTAGTTCCAATACTTGAAGAAATTCAGAAGTCAGGTTCACCTTTTCTAATTCTTGCTGAAGATATCGAAGGAGAGGCTTTAACTACTCTGGTTTTGAATAAGAATAGTGGTGTATTAAATGTAGCTTCCGTAAGAGCTCCGTTATTTGGTGAGAGAAGAAAAGCTGCCCTTGAAGATATTGCAATTCTTACAGGGGGTAAGTTAATTAGCGAAGATAAATCTATGACCCTTGATAAAATATCGATTAATGATTTAGGCAAAGCAAAAAAAATAACTATCACAAAGGATAAAACTACAATTGTTGCCTTTGAAGACACTAAAGATTTAGTTAAAGCGCGAGTAGAGAAATTAAAAAGAGAAGTTAATATCACTGAATCTGAGTATGATCAGGATAAAATCAATGAAAGGATAGCCAAACTAGCAGGAGGAGTAGCTCTTATCAAAGTAGGAGCTGCTACTGAAACAGAGATGAAGTATAAAAAGTTGAGAATCGAAGATTCCCTTAATGCTACGAAAGCTGCTATTGAAGAAGGCGTTGTTTCTGGAGGAGGACAAACTTTAATTGAGATATCAGATGATCTTTTAAATTTAAGTGAAACATCTTCAGATGATTTAAGAACAGGGATAAATATAGTTAAAGAAGCCCTTTTGGAACCTACCAAACAAATAGCAAAAAATGCTGGTTTTAATGGTGAAATAGTTGTCTCTGAAATTCAAAGGCTGAATAAAGGCTTTAATGCTGATTCAGGACAATATGAGGATTTAAAAGATTCAGGAATATTAGATCCAACCAAAGTAATAAGATTAGCTCTTCAAGATTCAGTATCTATTGCAGCTATGCTCCTCACTACAGAAGTTGCGATGGCTGACATCCCAGAACCAGAGGCCGCAGTCCCTGGAGGACCAGGTGGGGATCCAATGGGAGGAATGGGTGGCATGGGAATGCCAGGAATGGGCGGCATGGGAATGCCAGGAATGGGCGGCATGGGAATGCCGGGAATGGGTGGCATGGGAATGCCGGGAATGGGTGGCATGGGAATGCCGGGTATGATGTAAAAGCTAACTAGCTTTTTTATCGTTGTTAATCCACTTTCTTAAATTCTTAATATAAGGTAGGGGTAATTTTGGGGTTTCAGCAAATTGATTTATTTTATTAGAATTTTGATATTTGCTAGATATTCCATTACTGGTAGCAGTTTCCAGGCCATTTGATTCACATATTGTTTCTTCTAAGTTTTTTAGATTTTTTAAAGATTCTAGCCAAATTTGTTCTTGATTTTCTTCACGTACTTCATCAATTAAATAGATCTGTTCTTGATTTTCTTCTTCACTCTGATTTTCTTTTTGAAGTGAACTATGGATTAATAAATCATTTAATGAATCAATCCCAAATCTATGGACCCACTTAAGAACAACATTTTCTTTAAGCAAAAAATTATTTTCTAAAGAGGCTTGTTTAAAAACTTCTATTAAATGATTTTTTAAAAGCATAAAATTTCTAATTTAACTTTCTATTTAACAGAGGCCTTATAATAATTAAGGAAAAAACTGTTAAAGAAAATAAAATTGAGATACAACTCTTACAAGTTAAATCACCATATGGAGCATGTAAAGCCACCAATTCTAAATCCATAGTTTGTGTATAGGCAGTCCTAATAGGTTCAATAGCAAAGGTTAATGGATTTAATGAAGCTAACCATCCCAGCCAATTTGGCATAAAAGAGATTGGAGCTAAAGCAGTACTCGCAAATAGAAGAGGTAAATTTATTACGAATATTAGAGCGATTAATTCAATATGTCCTGGCAAAACAAACGCTAAACATAAACTTATTGATGTCACAAAAAGAACTAATAAAATTAGTGTTGTAAATACAATTCCTAAACCATATAAGTTAGGCCATCCATAACCCAAAATGTATGAAACAATCATTATTACAATACTCTGAACAAAGCTCAAGATTGTTATGTAAAAAAAAGAAGATAAAACTATGGATAATCTACTGGTTAAAGGAGCCACAAGTAATCTATTAAGAAATCCAAACTCTCTATCGAACATTAAAGGAAGACCAGAGTTTAGGGCTCCGCTAAAAGCAGTAAAAACAATAAGTCCTGCTCCTAAAAAATTCCCATAAGAATCAACTCCTGGTAAAAAACCTTCAGGAGCTTTAGAGAATAATGCCCCAAATAAAAAAAGCCAAATTATTGGTTGTAATATTCCTGCTAAAAGAGTTGATGGTCTTCTTTTTAATTGAATAAATAATCTCTTTGTTAAGGCAAATGTTTCTTGATATAAAAAAAATAAATTATACTGTTGTAATTCCATAATTAGTAGCAATTAGTATTCATTATAGTTAGTTAACCAAAAGTTTTTTTATCGCATGGATTGCTTTGATTCTTTTTTTAGGTCTCTTTTCCCTGCCATAGAAATTTCAGCATCCAATAATGTTTTCCCAGTTGCCTGAAGATATACATCATCCAAGCTTGGCTGACTTTGGGTAAGAGAAAAAATTTCAAACTTTGAGAAGGCCAATTCCACTTTCAGCTTCGTAAGTAAATCTTTTTGCTTATCTGCTACGAAATTTATCGAGAAACCTTGAGCTTCATTTATGATAATCTGACTAATTCCATCTATTGAAGATAAAATTTTACATATATTTTTTGCTTCTTCCTGATTACTAAATTCTCTTACTTTCAAAGTAACTCTATCTCCACCTAATTTATTTTTGAGCTCTGCAGGAGTCCCTTTTGCTATAACTCTTCCATCATCAATTATAACTAATCTGTCTGCCAAAATATCTATTTCATCAAGATAGTGACTACTTAAAATAATGGTCATTCCATTATTTCTCAAATCTTTCAAAAGTTGCCAAATAATATTTCTACTTTCAATATCTAAACCAACTGTAGGTTCATCCAAAATTAATACCTGGGGCAAATGTAAAAGTCCAGCTGCCAGATCTATTCTTCTTTTCATTCCCCCTGAATAAGTTCCGCACTTACGATCAATCCAATCATTCATTTCTAATTGATCTATTAATTTCTTTATCCTTTCAAATTTTTTATTTTTGTTGATGTGATATAAATCTGATTGAAAATCCAAAAGCTCTCGTCCAGTTAATATTTTATCAAGTGCAATGTCTTGGGCAACGTAACCAATTAATTCTCTGATTTTCCTTGAATTTTTTATCAGATTAATATTATTTATAAAAACTTCTCCACTATCAGGCTCTATTAAAGTAGCGAGTATTTTTATTAGTGTTGATTTGCCAGCTCCATTTGGACCTAGTATTCCGAATAATGTACCAGCTTCAATTTCCATCGATAAATTTTTTAATGCATTGATATCTGAATATGATTTTGAAAGCCCTTTAACTTTTATATAATTCATCAAACTTACTATTTACTTAAAAAACATTTTACATCTAATTTAATTACTAAGCAGGGATACAATAGATAAAAATATTTGCATGGATTGCTGCTCAAATTCAACGGATAGTTGGGTTCTAGAAATTAATAACAAAAGACAAATTCCAAACATGTAGAGAATAGACCACCTAAAAAGAGACTTTGCTCTTGAAAGATCATCAGGAGATTTCTTTAATTCATTTATTAATTGCAAAAGTCTTCCATTAAATGGCAATAACATAATTCCGTATAAGAGACCCCCTTCAGGTAGAGCAAAGACTCCCATAATACTCATTAAAACAGTTGCCCATCCGTAACGAGAAATAGCTTTAGCAGTAAAAACAGATCCTTTAACAGAAGGGAGCATAGGAATACCAACAGATGCGTAATCATCCTTCAACAAAATTGCAAGTGCCCAAAAATGAGCTGGGGTCCATAACATTACCAAACCAAACAACCACCAACCACTCAGACCTACATGCCCTGTGGCAGCAGACGCTCCAACTAAGGGTGGTATCGCACCAGCAACTCCTCCGAAAACAATGTTTTTTGTCGTACGAGGTTTCAAAATAACTGTATATAAAATTACGTAGCTAAATAAACCAAGAAGAGTTAAACCCGCAGCCAAATAATTTACACCACTTACTAAAAGCATCGAAGCTGCCAAAGTACATGATACGGCGGCTAAAAATACAGTCTCAGATGACAATTTTCCTGCTGGCAAGGCTCTTTTGCTAGTTCTTGTCATCCTCTTATCTAATTCCATTTCCCACAAGCAATTAAGAGCTCCTGCAGCTGCTGCTGCCAAAGCGCCTCCTCCTAAAGTGCAGATAAGTTTCGGGGAAGACAAAGGCCATTCTTCTGTTAAAGCCATTCCTCCCAAAGTTGTGGCCAATAAAAGTGGGATTAATCTAGGTTTAGCTACTTCAAGCCAAGGCGGCAAAGTTAATCTTTTTCTTGAAGGTACAACTTCATCCCTAATTGAAGATTTATAGTTCAAGTTTTCTAAGTTACTACTGTTCATGAGTTGATAACGACCGTTTGGGGATTAAGGGAGTGGTTTAGACCTTTTTTGGTAAAAGGATTTCTAAAAATTAATGTTGTTAATATCGCAATAAATAAAGAGGCGTTAAGTTGATGACCGATAATAAAAATAGCTTCATTCAAATTTGTTTTAAGACTTAAAACACCCAAAGTAATTTGGGAAAACAAGAGAAAAATAAGTGTTATGAGATATTTCCAATTTTCATTAAGCAAACTTCTCTTATAAATTGCAATAGCAATAATGAATAAAATTGAAAAAGCAATTGGAAAAGCAAATAATTTATGTGTATTTAGAAATAGACATTGTTTATTAAAAGATAAGCAAATATGTGCTGACCAGGTTGATGAAACCCTTACGCCAATAAAAGATTGAATCAGAGTAAGTAAAAGAGGAACAAAAAATAATAATCTCCACCAAATTAATGGCTCTTCAATGTCGTCATTTTCTAAATTTTGATTTATTGAAATTGTTGTAATAAGAAGTAGAAAAGCTATTAAAAGATGGCCCGTAACAATATATGAATCAAGCAGGTTTATTACTGTTAAAGCTCCCAAGGATCCTTGGACAATAACGAGAAAAAGTAATATTGAATAAGTTTTTGGTAACCAATTTGGAATTTCATTTTTCCAAATAATTGAAAGCGCAAATTTAAAAAGAATTAATATTCCAACAAGAAAAGCATCTAGACGATGAAACCACTCTAGAAATACTCTTAGGTTCATATGTTTAAAAGGCAAAAAAGATCCATAACATAATGGCCAATCTGGACAGGCAAGGCCTGCCTCCATGACTCTCGTAGCACCCCCAATTACGATTAGTGCGATAAGTGCAAATACACTATGACTTCCCAACCTTTTAAAAATTGTCAGATATTTTGATTTATATAATTGGTTATTAATCAAATGGATAAAACCTAATATTTTGCATAATAAATTAGATTCAAAAACCAAACATTAATTAAAAATTAATATGTTTAATTTAAAAAATAATTTACTAAATTAATCTTTTTTCCCTGACAATTAACTCTAAAAAGTTATTAATAATACGCCTTTTATTTCATAAATCTTAAGAAGTTGTGAATTTAAATGTTTTTCTTTTAATAAAGGATGCAGGATTAAAAAAATTGAATATCTTTAGGATATAAATACAAATTTTTAGAGATCAATTGTTAAATAAAAACATTTATTTAATACTAATTATTTCACTCGTTTTTGCTATATCTTTTTGGATTGGTTTTAATGTAAATTTGCTCCCAGCACAAGCAAGTATTAATGCACCAATTTACGATGAACTTTTTAAAATTCTTTTCATCATTGGATTAATTATTTTTATTGGAATGACAATAGCTGTTATTTATAGCTTATTTAAGTTTAGGAAAAGAAATGATCAGATAGGAGATGGTATAGCTTTAGAGGGAAATTTAAGCTTAGAAATTGTATGGACAATTATCCCTTCAATAATTGTTTTGTTAATAGGTTTATATAGCTACAACATCTACGATCGAATGGGAGGGATGAAAGAACTAAATCATAACCACGAAATGATGAGTTCTAACACTGAAAAAATATGGGCTGGAATAAGTCAAACTTCTGATAATGAAATAGCAATAAATAATTTATCTATTGAAGTTTCAGCTATGCAATTTGCATTTCTATTCAATTATCCCAAGGGCAATTTCATATCGGGAGAACTACACGTTCCTGTTGATAAAAAAGTATCAATGAAAATGGAATCCAAAGATGTTATTCATGCTTTTTGGGTGCCAGAGTTCAGAATTAAACAGGATATTATTCCTGGGCAACCTACTGTTCTAAATTTCACTCCTACAAAAGTAGGAAAATATCCGATAATTTGCGCAGAATTATGTGGCCCATATCATGGAGGGATGAGAGCCTCCATAATTGTAGAAGAAGAATCTGATTACAACGAATGGTTTAACAACAATAAAAAACAAGAGGTAAATTTATGACAATATCAATTGATCCACAAAAAACTCATAATGAAAGCCTTCAACCTAAAGGTTGGCTTAGATACTTTAGTTTTAGCCTTGATCATAAAGTAATTGGGATTCAATACTTAGTTTGCGGTTTTCTTTTTTATTTAATAGGAGGAACCTTAGCGAGCGCTATAAGAATTGAACTAACTAGTCCAATGTCTGACTTTATGCCAAGAGACGTTTATAACCAAGTTTTAACTTTACACGGAACAATAATGATATTCCTTTGGATAGTGCCTGTAGTTAACGGTGCTTTTGGAAATTATTTAATTCCATTTTATGTAGGTGCAAGAGATATGGCATTCCCGAGATTAAATGCTGTAGCTTTTTGGTTAATTCCTCCTTCAGGTTTGATGCTGGTAGCAAGCTATTTTGTGGAGGGTGCTGCTCAGGCTGGATGGACGGCTTACCCTCCTTTGAGCATAACTACTCCTCAATCGGGACAAATTATTTGGATTCTGAGCGTTCTATTGCTTGGAGGAAGTTCTATATTTGGTGGAATAAACTTTATCGCGACCATTATCAAACTAAGAAGGCCAGGATTAAAACTTATGCAATTGCCAATGTATTGTTGGGCAATGCTTGGAACAAGTCTATTAGTTGTTTTGTCAACTCCTGTTTTAGCAGGCACTTTAATTCTACTTAGTTTCGATATCATCGCTAATACAGGGTTTTTCAATCCTGTTTTAGGTGGCAACGTCGTAGTTTATCAGCATTTATTTTGGTTTTATTCTCATCCAGCTGTATACATTATGGTCCTTCCTGCGTTTGGTTTAGTTAGTGAAATACTTCCTGTACATGCTAGAAAACCACTTTTTGGATATACAACAATGGTTTTTTCAATAATGGGAATAGTAGTTTTAGGTTTAGTTGTTTGGGCGCATCATATGTTTACGAGTGGAACGCCCCCTTGGATGAGATTATTCTTTACTATCGCTACAGCATTTATTGCTGTTCCAACAGGTATAAAATTTTTCAATTGGGTTGCAACATTATGGGGAGGTAAAATTTCCATCAATAGTGCAATGTTATTCTCTTGCGGATTTATTATAAATTTTGTGTTTGGAGGTATTACAGGAGTTGCCTTGGCACAGGTACCTTTTGATATTCACGTACATGATACATATTTCGTTGTAGCCCATTTTCATTACATAGTTTATGGAGGGACTGTTTTTATTATTTTCTCTTCAATTTATCATTGGTTCCCCAAAGTAACTGGGAAAATGCTCAGTGAAAAATTAGGAATTTTACACTTTATCATTACTTTTATTGGATTTAACTTGTGCTTTGCTCCTCAACATTGGCTTGGTTTAAATGGGATGCCAAGAAGAGTTGCAGAATATGATCCTCAATTCCAGTTTGTTAACCAAATTAGTAGCCTTGGGGCTCTTTTGATGGCTTTAAGTACAATTCCTTTTTTAATTAACGTATTCCTAAGTGTAAGAAATGGAAAAAATGCTGGAGACAACCCTTGGAATGCTCTTACACCTGAATGGTTAACATCTTCTCCACCTCCAGTTGAAAATTGGAAAGGAGAAGCTCCATTAGTTGAAGAACCATATGGTTATGGTAAAGAAATTTCAGAACAAAAATAAAAACATATGACAACACTAGATAGCTCAAAAGAAATTCAAAAAAACAATTCTGAAGTTAATGAAACACATGAAGACTTCAGAATGTTTGGTCTTATTACTTTCCTAATTGCGGACGGAATGACTTTTGCTGGATTTTTTGCTGCTTATTTAACTTATAAAGCAGTAAATCCATTACCAGACGGTGCTATTTATGAATTAGAACTACCAATACCTACTCTCAATACAATTTTGTTACTAGTTAGTAGTGCAACTTTCCATAAAGCAGGCAAAGCACTTTTAAAAGATAAAAACTCAGATTCCCAAAAATGGTTATTTTTTACTGCTTTTCTTGGAGTTATATTTTTAATATGTCAATTATTTGAATATTTTCATTTACCTTTTGGATTAACCGATAATTTATTTGCAAGTACTTTTTATGCTCTTACTGGTTTTCATGGATTACATGTCACTTTAGGCACTTTAATGATTTTAATTATTGCTTGGCAATCGAGAATCAATGGCGGCAGATTAACTAGTCAAAATATGTTCCCATTGGAAGCTGTTGAATTGTACTGGCATTTTGTAGATGGAATATGGGTTGTTTTATTTATTATTTTGTATCTTTTATAATAAAGCCAAATTTCAAAAATTAAATATATTTTTTATTAATTTATATTGCCACAGTTCTCCTTTTTAGTAAGAATATATAATTATGAATTTGTCAGATAATGCTAGAAGGAAAAGAACTTCTTGAAAAAGCAAAATTATTAAGTAAAAAATCTGAAGATGAGATAGCAAAAGGATGTGGGTACGTAGGTCCAAGTGGAAGAATCTTAAGAAAAAGTTTTTATAGGGCGCTTATTGAAGCTAAAGGTTACAAAATAGGAAATGGTCGTCTGGGGAAAAATGGTAATAGAGCTTCAAGAGGCAGACAGACAGAATTCAAAACTAAAGTTCATGGCAATGGTAACCTATTAATTGGTAATGCCTACACCAAAAAATTAGGTCTAGAACCTGGTCAGGAATTTAAAATCGATCTTAAAAAAGAGTCAAAAACAATTTATCTGATTCCATTAAATTAAAAAATATTTTTTACCAACCGTTTTCTTTAAGCCAATCGGAAGAAATATTATTTGAAGATAAATCTTGATTACTATTTTTATTAAATAAAAGTAATTTCTCTACATATTTAATTAGTGCATCTGCCTCAAGGTTTACGCTGTCACCGATATTTAATTTATTCAGATTTGTGTTTTGCCAAGTATGAGGAATTATCGCAATAGTAAATATTTCTCCTTCCTGCTCATATTTTGCAATCGTAAGACTTATACCATTTACACAAATACTCCCTTTATTAACTATATATTTTGAAAAATTATTATTTTTCCACTTTATTGATAAGAGCCAAGATTTCTCTAATTTTTCTATATTCTCAACTGTTCCAAGCCCATCAACATGTCCGCTGACTATATGCCCTCCTAGACGATCAGACACCCTAAGAGCAGGCTCCAAATTAACAATTTGATTCAGGTTCGACTTTACTCCTAAAGTTGTTTTTTTTAATGTCTCCTCACTAACATCAACAGTAAATTTATTTTGAAAAATCTCTTTAACTGTCAAACAAATTCCATCAACAGCTATGCTGTCACCGATTGCCATATCAAATAAATTATCTAAAATTTCAATTTCTAAAATATTTTTTTCTTGTCTTAGTTTTCCAACTGATTGAATTATTCCTGTAAACATAGATTTAAGAAAAATATTTTGCAAAATTTTGTATTTACTTTAATTTACTTTAAAAGATTTTCAACTATAAATAAATTAAAGAGTAAAAAAAAGAAATTGATCATATTTAGATGATTATTAATTCACAAAAAAGATCATTTGGTAGAGGGGCGAAAGTGAGCTTATTCACTTTAGGGACAATGCGAGCAACTGAAAGTCTTGAAAAAATGTATGGCATAATAAAAAATGCATATTATGTAGGAATTAACCACATAGAAACAGCGCCCTCTTATGGTAATGCTGAATCACTTATTGGAAATTCAATAAAAAAATTAGCAATAGAAGAGAATATAAAAGAAAAAAATTGGGTGATTACTTCCAAAGTTTTACCAAAGGGTGATTTTGATTTTTTAAAAAATAATTTTAAAAAGTCTCTTAAAAATTTAAATCGCGAGAAAATTAATAATCTTGCAATTCACGGACTCAACTTAAAACAACATCTAGATTGGGTTCTTGCTGGAGAGGGTAAGAAATTCATATCTTGGATACTTGAGAAGGAACTAGTTGATCAAGTTGGTTTTAGTTCTCACGGAAGTTATTCACTAATCAAAGATGCAATTAACTGTGAAGTTTTTACTTTTTGTAGTCTTCATTTACATTATTTAGATCAATCTAAGATTGCTTTAGCAGAGGAAGCTATAAAAAAAGGTATGGGAGTTTTAGCAATATCACCTGCTGATAAAGGCGGTAGATTGTATTCTCCAAGTGATATTTTGATAGAGGCCTCTAAGCCTTTTCATCCATTAGAATTAGCGTATCGATTTCTGCTGGCAAAAGGCATTACAACTTTATCCTTGGGGGCGACAAACAAAAAAGATTTTGAATTTGCGCATAAACTTAGAAATTCATTCGAGAAGCTTACAAAACTTGAAAAAAGTGCCCTGAATAAAATTGAGGAAGTTTCTCATGAAAGATTAAACTCAACCAAATGTGAACAATGTAGATCCTGTCTTCCATGCCCAAATGAAGTGCCTATTCCAGAAATACTTCGTTTAAGAAATATATCTATTGGTTATGGTCAATTAGAATTTTCAAAAGAAAGATACAATTTAATAGGAAAGGCTGGCCACTGGTGGGAAGAAAAAAATTCCTCATTTTGTCAAGAATGTAATGAATGTGTTCCTAAATGTCCTTGTAAATTAGATATACCAAATTTATTAAAGGAAACTCATAACTTATTAATTGAAAATCCTACAAAAAGATTATGGGATTAAGGACTCATTCCAGATATTTTTGAGATTAATTTTTTGTTCATTTGTTAAGACAGGGAAAGACCAACTATTTTCCCAACATTTCTCAGAAGGTCCTGAGATGGGGAGCATTTCAGATTTATATTTACTTTGCAAATAATCACTATTGAATGGAAGATACCAACCCTGGCTTACTAATTTATCTACTATTGATTTATTTTCTAAAGATTTAATCCATTTAATTAATATTGCATTATTTATATTTGATCGACTAAGTAGAAAATGCCACATCAAAGGTACGCCTTGGCTTGGGAAAACTAAAGAAAGCCTAGGATCTATTTTTAAATATTTTGAACAAAGACTATAAGGAACTATTGCGACAATAGCATCAGAATTAATCAGCCAATTGAGCATATTTTTATCATCAAATAACATTGCTTGGCTTCTGATTTTTTTTAAAGAATTAGATGAATTAATTTTTTGAGCAATTGACAATATTATTCTGGGACTTTGTGGAAAAATAATTTTCCCATTTAATTTTTTAGAAAGAAGAAAATCCCAAGATGTTCTGGCTGAATTTATTAATTCTTTATTATTCTTGATGATAATCGTATAGGGCACTACGCCAATAGGAAATAATTTACTCCTTTGATTTTGATTTAAGCTTCCCAAAAAATCTATCGATCTCTTATCCAAATTTTCGAACAGCGCATATTCATTTATTTTTTCAAATCCTGAAAAATCTATGCTAGAAATCCATCCATCATTTATTAAAGTAAAGTCAGAATTGAAAATTGTGTTTCTATTTTTTTGGAGCTGAATATTTTCAAAATTAATTTTTTCCTGCTTCCAATCTCTTGGAATCGTATCTTTAAAAGATTCTGGATAAAAAGAATTTTGTAATGCAATTTTTACTTTATTAGGGAGATTACTGCAAGAGTTTAAGAAAAATAAAAGCGAAAGCTTACCACAATTTAAAAATTCTCTTCTGGTTGCAAATTTTGAGAACATTCAGCAATCCTTCTCTAAAGAAATTTGACCTAGGCTCTTCATCATTTCCAGATTTAGTTGACACAATGAAACTATTTCTTCATTTTTAAATCCATCTAAGAAAGCAAGCAATGATATTCCACCAGCACCTACACCTTCTTTTACATGACCTAATTCATAATCCCTCAATTCTTTGTATTTTGAAGATTTGAAATTTAAAGGACTTGCTAAACCTAATAATTTGACATCATATTTTTCATTAATTAGATTTACTAAATCATTGAGAGAATTATCTTTCACAAGCCACCCAGTTGTCGCAATAAAAACATCTTCAATAAATTCATCTTTATTTTTTTCATCTAAAAATTCTAATACAAGTAAAATGACCGCTAACATCTGACTTCCTCCAGACAATATTACAGGTTGTTTTGCTAACCTGGCACCAATTAATAGACCCATTGAGAAAGCTTGGAAAGGATCTCCTACCGCCGCGACAACATCAAAAGAGTCGAAATCAGCCTTGAAATTTGCATTGAAAAGTCCTCTTTTAACTACTTTTCTTCTTAGTTCTCTTGGAGTTTTAAATAAACTACTCCCTACTAAATTAGATACCTGCAAACCAAAAGCTTCCATTACTGCCTGAGCAGTTGTGGTGCCCCCTGGTACAGATTCAGAAATTAAAACTGGTTGTTTTAAGGATTTTCCAATTGCAAGACCTTTTTCATAGAGATTTAAAACTCTCTCTTTAGTCATCGATTTACCAGTAGTAAGACAATTTGATGGGCCCAAATTTCTATCTTCTACAACCAAATGATTAAAATAAGGCTTTGCTCCTATTCCCAGAGGAACAATCACAGGATAAATATTTATAAGCTTTAAACAAACATGACTAATTAGAGCCGGAGTTACTCCTGCATTGAGAAGAGGCAATTTATATTTATGATCTTTTGAAGCACCCTCAAGCAAAAATTCGGCATCTGCGAGTGCAGTTTTTCGCCTTGATTTAGCATTAATACCTGCTGCGGAAATGCCTGGTATTTGTGATGTATTAGTACCAGCAATTATGAGAAATATTTTCAAATTTTTAATATTCTTTTTCAGTATTTCTATCTTATTATGTTGTCTTTTTTTATTGGATTCATTACCAAAAAAATTTATCCCTAATGCAGTACTGTACATTCTTACTTTATTTTAATTATTAAAATCAACTAAGCTATTTAATAATCTTGGAGGATCTGGGATGGTTAATTTAAATCTAGGAAATAGAGAATAGGCAACTACATGTACAGTTAAAAGATAAACTATTTCTTGGAAAATTATTAATAAAATTGCACCTAATTGTATACTCAAAATTGAGGGATATAAAGATAAATTAAATAATCCAATGACCTTTTCTATTAGACCATAACTCGCTCTGGTAATTAACACCCAAAGATTATCTCCAACCAACGTAGATAATGCTATTACTCTTAGTAAGAAGCCAAGGGTTCCAATAACAACTCCCACAGTTAAACTAAGTTTCCAACTCTTTTCTTTTAACCAACACCAGCCTAACCAAAAAGCCAAAATCCCGTAAGGAAATAAAAATAAAGTGCCTCTAACTGGCCCCATAATTATAAATAAAAGTAGAAATTGTATTAAAAGTCCTTCCAATGCGATTTTAGATCCTCTTCTCAAGTGCAACAAGATCATTGGGAGGGGTAAAATCAACCTTAATAAAGCTCCCCCAATTGGCAAATAATATAATGCAACCCATAATAAAGACGAAAGAGATGCTAAATAAGAGGTCTCAACAATATTTAATGCTTCAGTTTTTGTTGTTATTTTCATTTTTTGTTGAATATTTTTAATTAATTTTTATTCATACTTTTATTTTTTGAATCTAAGATACGTTCAATCTTTTCTATTTCAAAATTTACCTCAGAATTGCTCAATATGGAACTTAACTCTTCCGTGGGATCTTTTGGATCTACATCTTTTAAGATGAATATTATTTTGTAAGATTGAAGTTCAATTTTTCTTTTTTTTGAAAGATTCTTAATTTTTTTACTTTTTTTATAATCAAATTTTTTGTTTTCTTTTTCTAAATTTATATCGTTTTTATTTTCTGGAATATTTTTTGGCTTTTCTACTTTTTTAATTTTCTTATCATCAAATTTTTTGCTTTCTTTTTCTAAATTTATAAGGTTTTTATTTTCTGGAATATTTTTCGGCTTTTCTACTTTTTTAATTTTCTTATCATCAAATTTTTTGTTTTCTTTTTCTAAATTTATATCTTTTTTATTTAATAAGTTATTTTGTAAATCTTCATTTTTGCTTGTTTTTTCTAAATCATTAAAACTACTTTCAAGAAAATTTCCAATCCTCCCTCCAGAGCATGATTGCAAGAAAATTAAAAAAATTAATAAAAAAAATTCTTTTTTTTTTAAAATCATATTTTTTCTAACTTTTCTTTTTCCTTGTAGTTTTTTTATTACTAATCTTTGTTTTTTTTAAAATTGCACCTTTTTTATCTTTTAGTTTTTCTTCTAAAAGAGATACTGCTTCATCTATGGTAAATTTTTCTATATCAGTATCTTTGGCAATCGAAACATTAGTTTTGCCACATTTTAAATAGACACCATATCTTCCATTTAATATTTGAATTTTTTCTTTAAATTCTTTCGGTTTTCCAAAGTCTTTAAGTACCTCTTGACCACCTCTACCCATTTTTGGCATCGCAAGAATTTCTAATGCTCGTTTTATATCAACAGTAAAAACATCATCCTCTTTCTTTAAAGATCTATTTTCAGATTCAGATTCATTTTTAATCCATTTGATGTAAGGGCCAAATCTTCCTCTATCAGCTTCAACAACTCCTCCTTCAGGATGAACTCCTAACAATCTAGGTAAACTTAAAAGTACAAGCGCCTCATCTAGAGTTAGATCATCAGTTTTCAACTCTTTGGGTAATGAAGCTCTTCTTGGTTTAGCTTTATCTTGATCATTATTTCCCAATTGTACGTAAGGTCCATAAGGGCCAAATCTTAAAAAGACTTTTTCCCCAGTTTTCGGGTCAGTTCCAAGATCTGATGGGCCACTTAAAATTTGATCAACTTGCTTTATATCTAAATCTCCAGGAGTAATATCCATTGGAAGATTACCTTTAGCCTGAATTTCATTACCAGATTCATCAATTTTTGTACCCTCTAGCCAAGGTCCGTTAGAGCCTATTCTGACTACGCAAGGAAGGTCTTCGAAATCAACTTGTCTATAAGCTTTACCATCAATATCACCCTCTGTTTTCTGAACTTTTACCTCCAAACCATTTTTACCTTTATAGAAAGTTTCTAGGTATGGTAGCCACTCAAGATTACCAGAAGATATTTCATCCAATGAAGATTCCATTTTTGCAGTAAAAGTAGTATCAACCAGATCAGGAAAATGTTCTTCTAATAGAGCAGTAACAGCAAAAGCTGTAAACGTTGGAGCCAAAGTATTGGAAGATATATTCGCATATCCTCTATCAACTATGGTCCCAATAATGCTGGCATAGGTAGAAGGTCTCCCAATCCCTTCTTTTTCAAGAACTTTAACTAATGCAGCCTCTGTATATCTTGCAGGAGGTTTAGTTTCATGAAAAGTAGATTCCTTATTAGTAACTTCAAGACATGTTCCAGTTGTTAAGTTTGGGAGAATAATCTCTTGTTGTTCAAGGGATGAACTTGGGTCATCACTTCCCTCGACATAAGCTCTGAAGAATCCTGCGAAATCAATACTTTTCCCGCTCGATTTAAATAATCCATCCCCTACCCTAATTTCAGCATTAATCATTGTTAACCTAGCTTCCGCCATTTGACTAGCTACAGTTCTTTTCCAAATTAAATCGTAAAGTGATAAGTCTCTACCAGTTAGATTAGTTTCCTTTGGTGTTTTAAATACCTCACCTGCAGGCCTGATAGCTTCATGTGCTTCTTGAGCATTTCTTGCAGTTGAATTAAATTGTCTTGGTGAGTTAGATAAATATTCTTTTCCATACATAGAACTGACACATTCTCTAGCAGCTCTTGTTGCTTGTTCGGAGAGATGAACTGAATCAGTTCTCATATATGTTATGAAACCTCTCTCATATAGACCTTGTGCACATCTCATAGTTTCTCTTGCAGACAAACGAAGCTTCCTATTTGCTTCTTGTTGTAATGTGCTAGTTGTAAATGGAGGAACTGGCTTACGAGTGGATGGCTTTTTTTCGATTTTTGAGACTAACCAATCCTCTGAGGAAAAAGTCTTCAATAAATCATTTACTTGTTCTTCTCCAATTATTAAAGATTTGTTTCCTTCTTTTAATTTACCGGTTTGTTCGTCGAAATCGGAACCGTTAGAAATTCTTTGACCGTTTAAACTGAATAATTTAGTTTCGAAAGTAATATTATCTTTTACTAGGGAAGCTTTAATCCCCCAGTAACTAGCTTTTTTAAAGGATCTTCTTTCTCTCTCTCGCCTAACAAGAAGTCTTACAGAAACTGATTGGACACGACCAGCAGATAGTCGGGGGGCTACCTTCTTCCAAAGTAAAGGAGATAATTCATATCCAAAAAGCCTGTCCAAGATTCTTCTTGTTTCTTGAGCCTGAACAAGTTCCATATCAATTTCTCTTGTTTGGTCTAAAGCTTTATTAATTGCCTTTTTTGTGATTTCATGAAAAACCATTCTCTTAGTTGGTATTTTAGGCTTAAGTATTTGCAAGAGATGCCAGCTAATACTCTCTCCCTCTCTATCTTCATCAGTTGCCAGTAATAGCTGGTTCGCACCTTTCAATGCATCTTTTAACTCTTTAACAACCTTTTTCTTATCTTTTGGAACTATATAAAGTGGTTCAAAATCTTCTGTTGTATTAACTCCTATCCTTGACCATTTTTCCTTTTTAACCGCAGCAGGTATTTCAGCAGCTCCTTTTGGAAGATCTCTTACATGTCCCATTGAAGCGAGAACTTCATAATTAGGAGGCAAAAACTTTCTTATAGTTTTTGCTTTGGTGGGACTTTCAACAATAACAAGTGTGTGATCCAAGGTTTATTTCAAAAATTGGTGTTTTTGTTCTGTTAGGGCATATTATGATTATTTGAAGCTTTTTCAAGTATTTTCTACTGAAAATTTCAAAAATCATACCCACAAATTATAATCAAGTTAAGATTAACTCTTAGACCCTTACAATCAAACATCTAATTTAATCCAATTTAATAAAGTGCCCAACGAAATCTTTACAATTAATTTAAATGCTCAAGCCATTATTCCAGAGGCTTTTATTTTATTAGGTATTGTTGGAACACTTCTTGTAGATTTAGCTGGAGAAAAAACTGCATCAAAATGGGCACCAATAATTTGCTATTTATCAATTGGCAGCTCTCTCGTTAGTTTGGCATTGCAATGGAGTAATCCTGTAGAAAGCGCATTCCTTGGGTCCTTTAATTCAGATAATTTGGCAATCGCATTTAGAGCAATAATTTCTTTATCAACCTTAATATCTTTACTCATAAGTTGGCGGTATACAGAACAAAGTGGTAGCCCAATTGGCGAGTTTGCTGCGATAGTTCTTTCAGCCACCCTTGGAGCAATGCTTTTGTGTGGATCTACTGACCTTATTAGTGTATTTATATCTCTGGAAACTTTATCTGTAGCAAGTTACTTACTTTCTGGTTATCTCAAGAGAGATCCAAGAAGTTCAGAAGCGGCCTTAAAATACCTCCTTGTTGGATCAGCTGCTGCTGCGGTCTATTTGTATGGATCCTCTTTTCTTTATGGATTAAGTGGTTCAACAAACTTAACGACCATAGGTTTAGAAATTATAAATAAGCCATCCTTTATTACTTCACTAGCTCTTGTATTTGTCTTATCAACAGTTGCCTTTAAAATTGCTGCTGTTCCCTTTCATCAATGGACTCCTGATGTATATGAGGGTTCACCTACACCTGTAGTAGCTTTTTTATCCGTTGGTTCAAAAACAGCGGGCTTTGCATTTGCAATAAGAATATTAAGCACAACTTTCTCTTCTTTTGACGAAGAATGGAAACTTTTATTTACCATTTTGGCAATATTGAGCATGGCTCTAGGAAATGTTGTAGCTCTAGCTCAAACCTCCATGAAAAGGATGCTAGCTTACAGTTCTATTGGACAAGCAGGATTTGTAATGATTGGAATAGTATCTGGTACACAAGATGGTTTATCAGCTGCTGTTTTATATTTGGCTGCATATTTATTTATGAATTTGGGTGCATTTTCTTGTGTAATACTTTTCTCACTAAGAACTGGTTCCGACAGAATTCTTGATTACTCAGGGCTTTACCAAAAAGATCCTCTCATTACATTAGGCTTAAGCCTTTGTCTTCTATCTCTTGGAGGGTTACCTCCAATGTTGGGATTTTTTGGAAAGATATACTTGTTCTTTGCAGGTTGGGCAAATCATCAATATCTACTAGTAATTGTTGGATTAGTAACTTCAGTTATATCTATTTATTACTACATTTCAGTGATAAAAATGATGGTAGTTAAAGAACCACAGGAAGCTTCTGAAATAGTCAAATCATATCCAGAAATTAATTGGGGAATTGTAGGATTACCTCCTTTGAGAATTGCACTTTATACTTGCGTGGCTGTAACTGCTCTTGGAGGAATCTTATCTAATCCTCTTTTTAAATTAGCCAATACAGCAGTTTCAGAAACTCCTTTCTTACAAGATATTATTGCTACAGCAAACAATATTTCCTAGAAGAATTCTTCAATAAATGTCTAAGAAAGTTGCAAGTTTAGAAAATATATCTAAAACATATGGGAAAGAGGATTTAACTGTCAAAGCCTTAGACAGCATAAATTTAGAAATTTATAAAGGTGATTATTTAGCTGTAATGGGGGCAAGTGGCTCAGGTAAAAGTACAGCTATGAATATTATTGGATGTTTAGATAGACCATCTGAAGGTATTTATAAATTAAATGGTATTCCTGTTGAGAATTTATCTGATGATGAGCTCGCGGAAATACGTAACCAAAAATTAGGCTTCGTTTTTCAACAATTTCATCTTCTTTCAGACGCAACTGCACTTGAAAACGTAACTTTGCCCATGATTTATGCTGGTATTGAGCCTGAGCAAAGATTAGAGCGAGGCAAGAATGCCTTAAAAAAAGTTGGTCTTTCAGAAAGGATGAATAATCGCCCGAACCAATTATCAGGGGGTCAACAACAACGAGTTGCTATTGCGAGGGCTATTATCAATAACCCTGCAATTTTGTTAGCCGACGAACCTACTGGAGCACTAGATTCAAAAACCACTGAAGATGTATTAGATCTTTTTGACAAGCTGCATGAATCTGGAATAACTATAGTTTTAGTTACGCATGAAGATGAAGTTGCAAATCGGGCAAAAAAAATAGCAAAATTTAAGGATGGAAGAATAGTTGAATTAAAAGTTAATTAAATTCAAAACCTTCTAATTACCTTCACTTGAGTTTCATTTTCAATTCTTAAATTCCCATTCGAATCAATATCTTTAATTTTCCATGTATGAGGATAATAACCACTAGGTAAAAAACTTTTAGTAAGAAACTTATTTGCAGATTTAATTACATATTCTTTCTTCTTATTACATTCAATTGAATCATTAAAAGCTTTAAGAACTTTGGCTGTCCAATAATGTTGATTAATATTCTTAGTTTGAAGTACTTTTGATAATGAAATACCTTCTGATGGAGTGTAATTTAAAACATTCATGCCAAGTCCTACTCTTACATAGATAATTTCTTTTCCTCTTGTAATAACCCTTGGCAAAAATCCAATCAACTTTTTTGAACCAAGAAAAATATCATTTGGCCATTTCAAACAAACATTTATATTCTCTTGTCTAAGCATTTCACATAACTTAATACCTAAAGACAAATTAAATATTTGACATTCAAATTCTTTTGAAAATATTGGGTAAGCTGCACTTAACCAAATCCCGCCTTTTGGTGAAATCCAAGTTTTCGAGTTTTGGCCAACTCCTGAGAACTGTTCTCTTGCGATAATAGCTACAGGCTGATTTTTCTTTATTTCAGAATATTCAAAAAAGTTTGTTAGCTCATTTTCGGTACTTTTACATTTTATTTTGTAACGAAGTGTCCAGGTTGGATATTGACCCTGAATTTTTTTTAAATAAAAAACTGTCTTAGCTGCAGGTCCAATAACTTTCACAAATTTTTTATTAAAACAACGAGCATCTTTTTAAAGATTAGATTAACTTTAGTCTTAATAAGTAAATTTTACAAATTGGACAAAAAGTATTTGCCAATAGTGAATAGAAGAAATCCACATCTATTAAAAAATTGTCTTGATAATTTTAAAAAATCATGCGGAGACTTAGATAAACTCTCTAAAATCAACGAAAACTGGAAGAACTTAATCGGATTAGAACTATTTCAAGAATGTAAACCATTAAATATTGAAAAAAAAATACTTACTATTGCAGTAAATCATCCACAGTGGCGCCAAGCTTTAATCTATAACAAGCATAAATTAAGAGAGAGAATAGAGAAAATTGGAATAACTTTGACTGAAATAAAAATAATACAAAATTATGAAATTAAAAATAAAAATATCAAAGCTACTAATGCAAAGATAGTTTGGGCAAAGCATCCAAGCAGAATCAGTCAAAATAATATGTGCATTTGTACTCTTTGTAATTCCCCTACTCCTGAGGGCGAAATCAAAAGATGGGGAAAGTGTTCTTTTTGTTGGAGAAAAATAAAAAACTAAATTCTTTATTTAACTAAAATTAGTATTCCCATTTGCCCCCCCAAAATAGTCCTATATTCAGCTTTTTTAAATCCAACTTTCTTAGCAATATTTATAAGCTCATTTTTCTTTGGAAAATTACTAATACTTTTTTCAATATATGCGTACTCTGGACCTAAATTAAAAAGCCGCGAAATGGTTACTACAATTAATCTCAAATAAATTTTCTGAAAAATATTGGATAAAGAATTTCTTGTTGAGTGATTAAAATCCAAAAATCCTGCCCTTCCCTTATCCTTCAAAAGATTAAAAACTTTTTTTATTCCTTCTTCAACATTATTTAAGTTTCTAAGTCCATATGACATGCAAATCCCATCAAAATTTTTTGAATAATCATTAATTTTTAATACATCTTTAATTTCCCACTTAATAAATTTATTTTTTTTAAGCTCTGATTTTTTTTTTGCAATATTTAAGATATCCACTGCACTGTCAATCCCAGTAATTGAACCTCTTGGACTAACTCTTTCAGAAATTAAGAATGCTAAATCTCCAGTTCCACAGCATAAATCAGCCCAATCTTCGCCATTTAAAGGTTCTAATAAATTAACTAATTTCCTTTTCCATAATCTGTGCAGCCCAAAACTTAATAGATTATTTAAAAAGTCATATTTATAAGAAATTTTATTAAATATATTTTTGACTTCGATAGTTTTTGTGAATTTCATTTTTAAATTTTTAAACTTATTTTTTTGGTATTAAATTAAATTTTTATTCATATGGTCTAATTGGAAGATTTTTTTCGAGAAGGAAAGTTTTTATTTCTTGTAGAGTAAGTTTCTTATCATGAAGTAATGATGCTAAAAGTGCGGCAGATGCCCTGCCTTCATTGAAAACATCATAGATATCTTCTAAACACCCTGCCCCTCCGGAAGCAATTACTGGGATATCAACAATATTTGCAACAGATTCTGTCAAATTTAAATCATATCCATTCTGTGTTCCATCACCATCCATTGAAGTAAGCAATATTTCCCCTGCGCCTAACTCCTCAACTTTCTTTGCCCAACTTAATACATCTATACCAGTATTTTCTCTCCCTCCTTTCACATATACCTCCCATTCATCAGTCTTATCAACTTTTCTTCGAGCATCAATTGCTATAACGATGCATTGATTACCAAATTCTCTAGAACTTTCAGAAATTAAATAGGGATTTCTTACGGCTGAGGAATTCAAACTCACTTTATCTGCTCCTGCTCTTAAAAGATCATTAATAGAAGAAACAGAATCTATACCTCCACCTACTGTAAAAGGAATTTTTACTGATTTTGCTGTCCTAGAAACAAGGTCAACTAATGTATTCCTATTTTCCACGCTTGCTCTAATATCTAAAAATACCAATTCATCTGCGCCTTCATCAGAGTACCTACAAGCCAATTCAACTGGATCTCCTGAGTCTCTCAAGTTAACAAAATTTACACCTTTAACGACTCTGCCATTGGCGACATCTAAACAAGGAATTAAACGAAGAGCTACCATTTTAGTAAAAATTGTCCAAATGCTGTTAATCTTGCATAATAGCTTCCATTTTACCTCTTATGGCTGAAACAAAATTATTACCCAAAATCGGTAGTAAAATTAAAATTAACATTAACAAAGTAAAAGATAGACTACCAGCTAAATTAATTGATCAAATATCCTCTAATCCGAAAGCCGTAATAACAGGCTATAAAATGACAGACGGCAGGAGTATTGGGATCACCGCAAAATTTCAGAATGGTGAGCAAAATTGGTTTTTCCCAGAAGAAATTGAAAAAGGTTAAAGAGTAAAGTGAATGATCCAAAACAACTATTAGGAATTAAGGGTGCCTCTGAAACATCAAGCATATGGAAACTCCGAATACAGTTAATGAAACCCATAACGTGGATCCCTTTGATATGGGGGGTTATTTGTGGAGCAGCTGCGAGTGGGAATTTTGAATGGACATTTAGTAATGTTCTAGCTTCATTTGCATGTATGTTGATGAGTGGACCACTTTTGGCTGGTTATACCCAAACCATAAATGATTTTTTTGATAAAGAAATTGATGCAATTAATGAACCAAATAGACCAATTCCTTCTGGCAAAATTTCAATTAAAGATGTAAAAATACAAATCTGGGTATTACTTATAGCTGGTTTAATAGTTGCTTTTCTATTAGATTTATATGCTAAGCACAGCTTCCCCTCCGTCTTACTTTTAGCATTAGGAGGTTCCTTTGTTAGTTATATATATTCTGCTCCACCACTCAAATTAAAACAGAATGGTTGGCTTGGAAATTATGCATTAGGAGCATCTTATATAGCTTTACCTTGGTGGGCAGGACAAGCCTTGTTTGGGAAATTAACTATCGTGACGGCGATACTAACACTTGCTTATAGCCTTTCTGGACTTGGAATTGCTGTTATTAATGATTTCAAAAGTGTTGAAGGAGACTCAAAGCTAGGCTTAAATTCTCTACCAGTAGTATTTGGAATTAAAAATGCAAGTAGAATAAGTGCAGGACTAATTGACATTTTTCAATTAGCAATGGTTGTAGTATTAGTCATTATTGGTCAACATTTAGCCTCTGTAATTTTGGTTTTATTGGTAATTCCACAAATTACATTTCAGGATATGTGGTTACTAAGAGATCCTTTAAAGTTTGATGTCAAATATCAAGCAAGTGCCCAACCGTTCCTTATAACTGGAATGTTAGTTACAGCTTTAGCGATAGGACATAGTTTTTTAGTTGCTTAAGGTGCAAAAGATTAAATTCAAATCTTTTGTTTTAATAATTCCAATATTAATTTTTTCTGGAATATCTTTTTATTTTTTTAGTCTAATATTTAGCACCTTAAAATTTGACTTTTCTAAAAACAAAAAGTCTCGGGAAACCAAATATTCTTACGTAATATCATCTTCTGATAATAAGATACTAAGCAAATTAAGCCGCAAATTTGAAATAGATAATAGTTATCATAAAATTCCATTTTTTCTTAAACATTCTTTTATATCTTCTGAGGATAAAAGATTTTATAAACATAATGGAATAGATTTAAAAGGTATTTCTCGTGCCCTTATTAAAAATATTAGAAGTGGTTATGTTAAAGAGGGAGGAAGTACGATTACACAACAAGTTGCTAGATTACTTTTTCTAAATAATGATTTAAGTTTTCAGAGAAAAATCAAAGAAATATTTATATCACTCATACTTGAATTTAAATATAACAAAAATCAAATTTTAAAATTATATTTAAATAATATTTATCTAGGATCAGGAGCATACGGGGTAGACGAGGCTGCCCAAGTTTATTTTGGAAAATTTATAGAAGAATTGACATTATCAGAGATCGGATTAATTGCAGGATTAGCTCCTGCTCCATCAATTTATTCACCTTATCAAAATTTAGAACTAGCTATTGAAAATAGAAATAAAGTTCTTGAATCAATGTATGTTGATGGATATATTTCTCTTGCAAATAAGAATAAGGCTATTAAAGAAAAAATAAAGTTAAATTATCAAACATCTGATAATTTTTTAGATGATAAATTATTAATAAACTTTATTCTTCAGGAAACAGATAAAAAAATTGGAAATAAAAATGATTATAAGTTTTTAAAAATTAAATCTTCTATCAACAAAGATTGGCAAGAAAAGGGTCAAAAAATATCAAGATACGCAGGGCCTAAAGAACTCGAATTTGGTCTGTTATCTATCGAATCAAACACAGGTCTAATCAGGACAATGATAACCAGCAAAAATCCAACAATTAATGAATACAATAGAGTGATTTCATCTGTAAGACCTTTAGGTTCTACTTTTAAAATAATCCCTTATGCTGCTGCATTAATAGAAGGAATAAAATTAAGCGATAAATTTGAAGACTTACCAATATGCTGGGAAAGTTATTGCCCAAAAAATTTTTCAGAAGACTATAGAGGTTCAATATCTTTGATTGAATCATTTAAAAGTTCATCAAATATCGTTCCAATATCAATAACAAAAATAATCGGCTTAAAAAATATTATTAATTTAGCGAATTCATTTGGACTAGGTTACGAGCAAGAGTTTGAGGAATTCCCATCATTAGCTATTGGCGCCTACGGAGATAATCTTTTAAACATCACAAATGCATATTCTGCAATAAACAATAATGGGAAGATTCAAAGCCCTGAAATCATAGAAAAAATAGAATCAATTAAAAAACAACCTATTTGGGAAAATAAATCTATTGCCAAGAAAATATTAGATTTAAAAATAAACAAGAAAATAAATAAACTTCTTGAAAAATCTGTAAAAGAAGGAACTTCAAAAGCAGCCTTTATAAAAGGAAAGAAAATTTATGGGAAAACAGGAACATCTGATGGAAATAAAGATCTCTGGTTTATTGGTTCCATTGATAACCTCACAACAGGGATCTGGATAGGTTACGACGATAACAAGGAATCTGAATTATCTAGTGGGAATGCAGCTTATTTATGGAAGAAGTTTATATCTGAAATTTATAAAATTCCAGTTAAAAAATAAATTATATGTTTAAGATTTATAAGAAATTATTGCCGAATAAAATCCATCACCAGGATAATCCAAGCTAGGTAAAATTTGCTTTTGGCTAACCAATTTTAAAGTTTTGTTTTTTTCAATAAATCGTTCAATTAATAAATTATTTTCATCAGGACAAATAGTACAAGTTGAATAAACTAAAGTACCATCTTTTTTCAAAAGAGGAAAAATACCCTCCAAAAGTTTTTCCTGTAATAAAGTTAAAGATTTTATTTTTTCTTTACTCAAAGACCATCTAGAATCTGGATTTCTGGAAAGAGTTCCAATCCCTGAACATGGAGCATCTAATAAAATCTTATCAAAATAAGATATAAACTTAGGATTTAATTCAATCAAACGCGTAGCATCAGCCTTAAGGGTATTAACAGATTTCAAATTTAACCTTTCTAAATTTGATTGCAGTATTTTCAATCTTTTTGCTGATCTATCTACGGCAATTATTTCAGCACTATCATTTGTTAATTCTGCAAGGTGAGTAGACTTACTTCCTGGAGCTGCACAAGCATCTAAAATCTTTTCACCTTCTTTTGGATTTAAGAGCGGTGCTATCCACTGAGAAGATCTATCTTGAATTGTCCAAAGTCCATCACTATATCCTGGTAAATTTTTTATAGATCTTGGATTAGATTTTAAAGTAATTCCATTATGTAAATCTTTAATAATTTCAGCATCAATTTTATTTTCATGAAGTACTTTCAAAAAGTTATCTAAATTAGTTTTTAATTGGTTAATTCTCAAATCAATTGATGGTTTTTTATTAAATGCCTTAATGATATTTTCACCCTCACTATTGCCGACCCATTTATAAAGATCATTCACAAGCCATAATGGAAATGATTCAAGATATGAAATTCTTTCTTTTCTATCAGAAGATAATTCCGGAAAGATTTTTTGTTCTAATTTTCTTGATGCATTTCTCAATATCGCATTTACAGTTCCCGCTAAACCATTTAAATCTGTTTTTTTAGCTACTTCTACAGTTGTAGAAATAGCAGCAGGAAATGGGATTTTATCCATTTTCAATAGTTGATACAATCCTATGTGTAGAAGCCATCTTAACTTTGGAGGCTGTTTTTTATGATTAATTTTTGATGTATGATCCGTCCAAAGATCAAGAAATTTCCTATACCTTATGCATCCAAAAGATAATTCCGTAATAAAAGCTATATCAAGAGGATTAAATTGATAATTTTTTAAAACCTTTTCAAGAGCATGATCAGAAAAATCACCAGAACTAACTTTTAATAAAATTTCCCAAGCTGCCTTTCTTTGTAAATATCCTATGCTCAAAATATAATTAATTTTTTAAAGATAACTTTACTATACAAAAAATTCAAAAATTTAAACTACTTTTTCAATTGCAGAATTAAACCAAATAAAACCTAAGATAGAAATAAGTGAAAGATTAAATCCTAAAAAAAGAAAGATATTTAAAGAATGGATTCTTTCCCGAAAAAATATTTTTTGCTCTTTTTGATACTTCATTTTTAAAATAAAAACTTATTCAGGATTTCAAACGGCAACCAATTTTGATAGAACCTGCATCAAGCATTCTGCCTAATTTAATTGCTATGGACTCCTCCAACCTAGTGAAATTAGATTGATGGGTAGTTATCCAATCTAATTCAGAAAAAGTAATAATTCCCGTCGAATTACTTTTTAAAAAAAGTGTTCCAATTTCCATTAGAAAATCTAATTTTTTCTAAGTTAACATCCGTACTTAATATTTCTTCATAACATAATATTCTTTTAATTTTTCAAAGATAACTGTAGGTTATTACTCTTAATTTATTGAATATCTCTTAAAAATTTATCGGCCGTTTTTAAGTGATTATTTAATTTTTCATCTGACATTTTATCGAGATTTCTTGTTAACATTGCCAGACGATATTGCTTTCTAAAAAAGCTTTCATTATCTTTAATAAATTTCCAAAATAAGCCATCCCATATTTCACACCATGGGCCACTTTTAAAATTAGACATTTTTTTTACATAATTAGAGCTTGATATATATGGCTTTGTTGAAAAGATACCACCATCACTAAACTGACTCATTCCGTAAACATTTGGGACCATAACCCAATCATAGGAATCAATAAACATTTCCATAAACCATTTATAAACTTGGTTGGGGTGAATTCTACATAGAAGCATAAAGTTGCCAACAATCATTAGCCGCTCAATATGATGACAATAACCAAATTTAATAATATTTTTTATAACAACGTCTACTGGTTCAATTCCTGTATTTCCTTGATAAAAAGATTTTGGAATTGGCTTATCTTCAAAATTCCAAAAATTACTATTTCGCATCTTTGTTCCATACTTTTTATAGACGAGGCAAATAAATTCTCTCCATCCAATAATTTGACGAATAAAACCCTCTAAAGAGTTAATAGGAACATTATTATTTTTTGCAAAAAGTAATGCTTTATTTACTACTACATCTGGGGTTAATAAGCCGCTATTTAAAAGAGGAGAAAGTAAACTGTGCCATAAAAAAGAATTTTCTTTAGATATAGCATCCTCATAATCTCCAAATAAGAAAAATCTATGTTTAAAAAAATCATTTAACCATTCATCTGCCTCTTCAAAATTAGTTGGATATAAAAAGTTATTACTTTCTCCAATAAACTCAATATCGAAATTGGCTAATGACCTTTCTGCATTAACTACAAATTTATTTTTTTGTAATTTAGGTGTATCAGGTATATTTATTTTTTTTGGTAATTTTTTTCTATTCATTTCATCGAAACTCCATTTACCACCTTCAGGAGTATCATCAGGATAAACTAATATCTTTTGGCTCTTTCTTTGATTCTCATAAAATCTCCCCATAAGAGGTTTTTTTGAATTTGATGCAAATAAATCTTTTAAATGTTCACTGGTCATAAACATAGGAGAAGGCAAAATATTTAAAGCTAAATTATTACTTTCAACAAAATTATTAATCCTCTTCATTATTAAAAAATCATGAGGGTCAATGAGATTTATTTTCTGATATTTATTTTTAATAAATTCCGATAAGTAATCAACTGTAGAAACATTATTCTTGTTTTCGATGTATAAAACTTTAAAGCCAGATATTTCTAAATAATTTTTATAAGCGAGCATAGATGCTCTATGAAAAACTAACTTATTTTTATGGTTAATTAATTTATGAAATTTATCATTTCCAAAAAATAATGAGTCTTCCAAAATCAAAACTTCACAATTTATTTTTAAGATTGGGCTTTCTCTAAAAAGTTGATTCGGGAAAATAATTGATACTTGTTTCATCTTTGCGACTTTCTGTTACTGCATCTTTTTGAACAGTAGATAACATCATCCCAACAGTTTTTCCATTTTTTACGCCACTCAAACGGCCTATTGCAAACAGGACAAGTTTTAGTAGAAAGATTTTTCAAAATTTATAATTTTCTTTTATGAGTAGATTTAAATCTAGTTGAATCTTTAAGGGCCATATGTTTTGTATTTCTTCCCGAAACTCTCTTTCTCCAGACTTTGAAAGATTTGGGTTTAAGATTTTGACGCATAATTTTTATCGCATCTTCCTCTTTTAAACCAAATTGATACTCGATAGCTTCAAAGGGTGTTCTATCTTCCCAACACATTTCTATTATTCTGTCTATATCGATACTTTCCATATTTATTGTTCACATTGTGAGGTACAAAGTTTTTCAATATCGGATCTACCTGTAATTTGAAGTCTATATTTTGCCCAATATCTGTAAACCAATCTCAATAATGGAGATAAGAGATTAATCTTCAAGGGATAATAAACCCAACCTAAACCAACTAATTCATAAGAATATGCAAGTACATCTAGTCCCCTAATAATTTCACCATTTTCAATAATCCCATGCAGGTTTGACATAGCTTCTGAATATGAGATGTCATTAAAAAGACTTTGATCATAATCCTTACTATTAATATCTATAAATGTAATTTGATTTAAGATATCTCTTTTTTTAAGAAAATTTGTTTCTCTCAAACAAAGTGGACAACCACCATCGAATAAAAAGGTTAATTTATTTTTCATATTTTTATTCAAATATAGAAATTAAATAACTTTTTTGTGGAATAAAAAATTTTTTTTAGAGTATAAGCTTTATAAAGCCTTAATAATTGCTAGTTCTAATTTAGTGAAATTATATTATCTTATTAATTAATAAGCCATTGATTAAGGGATACATCAATGGTTTAAAACTATTTATGATCAGTCATCTAGAAGATGAACTCCTTCTCCTATATCAGGAGTAAATTTACAATATTTTTCAAAAATAAGTCCAACACCTCTCATTTTTTCTCCTAATTCATCGTTAAATTTATTCCATTCTTCCGATTCACGATCAGGTAAATCCCACCCTTGTTTTTCTACCATACTTGTTATTACTGTATAGTCCCATTCTATGTATGCCATTGAGTTAATTTAAACTACCAAAATATTATAAACCAAGAGATTTAATAGGTAATCAATATTTTTTGAATATAATTTAAAAGTGTGAAAAAATTATAAATGTCAATTTTGCCAAGAAGATTTGAACGAATCAAAAGTGTTTTAGATTGCAGAATGAAAAACTTGACTGTTTTAATTGAGGATGTCAATAAACCACATAATTTATCTGCGATATTAAGGACATGTGATGCAGCAGGAGTTTTCGAAGCAAATTTTATTAGCAAAACAAATGCCGTTAAGACTTTTAATAGTACTGCTCAAGGAAGTCAAAAATGGGTAAAACTGAATAATCATGAAAACACTATCAAGGCAATATCTGATTTAAAGAATAAGGGTTTTAAATTATATGGAACGACTCTTAATAGTAAATCAGTAGATTATAGAAGTTTTGATTATTCTCAAAATACATGTTTTGTTTTAGGAGCAGAAAAATGGGGACTAAGTAATGAACTTATATCAATGGTTGATGAATCAATTTTTATACCTATGAGAGGTATGGTTCAATCTCTGAATGTTTCAGTTGCTGCTTCTATATTATTATTTGAAGCTGTTCGTCAAAGAAAAAATAAAGGTATATTGCCCGCTAATGGAGAAGGGTTAAATATGGACGAATATCAAAAAACACTTTTTGAATGGTGTTACCCAGAATTAGCTGCGGTGTATAAAAAATCAGCTAAAGAATATCCAAAGTTGAATGATCAAGGAGAACTTGATCCTGTTAGAGATAACTAAATTTATTCAGAATTCTGACTATCAAAAATTTCTTCAAGGTCCTCTCCTATAAAAGAAAGACCTAAAACTAAAAAAAACATTGCTAAACCTGGGAACAAGGCCGTCCACCAGATACCTGTGGGTAAAGCGGCAAGAGCCAGATTTAAATCACTTCCCCACTCTGGGACATCTGCAGGAACTCCAAGGCCTAAAAATCCTAAACTTCCTAATACCAAAACAGCATCTGCAGCATTTAGGGTAAGCAGAATAGGCAATGGTGTTATTACATTTGGGAGAATATATTTAAAAATAATTTTTTTAACATCAGCTCCTGCAACTTGAGCTGCCTCCACATAAGTTTCGGATTTAACCAATATTGTCTGATTTCTGATTAATCTAAAATATTGAGGAGAGTAAACAATACACAATGCCAAAGCCGCGTTAAGGATACCCTTACCCAATACAAAAGCCACAACAACTGAAAGCAAAATTACAGGTATTGAAAAAATAGTATCCATTATTAGTGATAAGCATTTATCAAAAAAACCACCAAAATATCCACTTAATAATCCCAATGGCAAACCCAAACTTAATGAAAAAAGAATAGCTAAGAATACAACTTCTATCGCTAATGATGATCCTTGCAAAGTTCTTAAGCAAACATCTCTTCCTAATCTATCTGTGCCACAAAAATGATTAAGAGAAGGAGGGGCAAAGATATCATTGCTTAACATTGAAAATGAATAGCCAAAAAAATTATTGGCCTCTAAAAATTTCATTATTAAAACGACAAGAAGATAAAAAAGTACAATTAAAAATCCAGCTTTTCTTATATTTGAGCCGACACGATTAAATGAGTTAATATCCAAAATCTTTTTGTAAAGATATAAATGAAATATACCCAATTCTTTAAAAAATAAATAGCTATAAATTTTAAATTAAAAGAAATTACTGGTTTAATTTCAAGACTGCCATAAAAGCTTCTTGAGGGACTTCAACTTTACCCATTGCCTTCATCCTCTTTTTACCTTTGGCTTGTTTCTTTAAAAGTTTCTTTTTCCTAGAAATATCCCCTCCATAACATTTAGATAAAACATCCTTTCGCAAAGCACTTATGCTTTCACTTGCAATAATCCTGCTACCGATTGATGCTTGAATAGGTATTTTAAATTGTTGTTTTGGAATAAGTTCTTTTAATTTCTCAACTAAACTTCTGCCAATTCCATAAGCCTTATCTTTATGAACAATCGAAGTCAATGGATCTGCTCTTTCTGAATTTATTAGAACATCTAATCTAAC
The DNA here is from genome assembly GCA_902591275.1 of uncultured Prochlorococcus sp. GTDB lineage: Bacteria > Cyanobacteriota > Cyanobacteriia > PCC-6307 > Cyanobiaceae > Prochlorococcus_A. The sequence goes on from CACJAC010000001.1 coordinate 65,787, forward strand.
AAGGTCATTTTTTCTATAGCCGATCAAATGATATTCCATTGATGCATAACCTTGGGTTCTACTTTTCATTTGATCAAAGAAATCTGTAACAACTTCTGCTAATGGAATTTCATAAATCAAGGTAACTCTATCTGTTGTTATGTATTTCATATCTATAAATACTCCCCTTCTTTCCTGACATAAACCCATTAATGTTCCATTAAATTCATTGGGAGCATAAATTTCCATTTTCACATAAGGTTCTTCTATTGATTCTCTAAGTTGTGGATCAGGAATCGTAGAAGGATTATCAATAAAGATATGTTCCTGCTGATTTAAATTAACTTTATAAATAACTGATGGTGCCGTTACGATTAGATCCAAGTCGTATTCTCTTTCTAATCTTTCTTGAACAATCTCCATATGAAGAAGTCCTAGGAATCCGCACCTAAATCCGAAGCCCATTGCGCTACTGGTTTCGGGCTCATATTTTAAAGCTGCATCAGATAATTGTAATTTTTCTAGTGATACTCTTAAATCTGGGAATTGATCAGCATCAGTCGGGAATAATCCACAAAAAACCATAGGATTTGCTGTCTTATATCCAGGCAAAGGATCATTGGCAGGCGAATTTAAAAGAGTAATCGTATCTCCTACTCTCGCGTCAGCAACTGATTTTATAGAAGCAGCTAAATAACCAACTTCTCCTGCATGTAATTCATCAACTTGCTGCTGATCAGGCGCCATTATTCCTATCTCATCTAATTCATAATTTTTCTTACTTGCCATTAGTAATATTTTTTCTCTCTTATTTAGAGACCCAGATATCACCCTGAAATAAACAATAACTCCCCTGTACGGATCATAATAAGAATCAAAAATCAGTGCCTTTGTAGGTAGTTTAATTTCATCTTGAGGAGGAGGTACTCTTCTTACGATTGCTTCCAAAATATCTTTAATACCAACTCCAGTTTTTGCTGAACAATTTATTGCATTAGATGTATCTAGTCCAATAATTTCCTCTATTTCTTGTTTTATTTTTTCAGCATCAGCACCTGGTAAATCAACTTTATTTAAAACAGGAATTATTTCAAGATTATTTTCTAAGGCAAGATAAACATTAGCTAAGGTTTGAGCTTCTACTCCTTGACTTGCATCAACAACAAGTAAGGCGCCTTCACAAGCTTGAAGAGATCTACTAACCTCATAAGAGAAATCAACATGCCCAGGAGTATCTATTAAGTTCAAAACATATTCTTGGGAATCGTCAGCTTTATATTTCATCCTAGCGGCCTGTAACTTGATAGTAATTCCTCTCTCTCTTTCAAGATCCATACTGTCCAAAAATTGTTCTTGCATATCCCTTTGCTGTACAGTACCAGTATCTTGAAGCAACCTATCTGCAAGGGTAGATTTACCATGGTCAATATGAGCGATAATGCAGAAATTTCTAATTTTTGAAACCGATATATCAGTCATATAGAAAGAAAAATTCTCCTGTTATTACATCTTGATTAATATTAGCTAATTAGAATTATGGATGGAAACCAAAAATGGAATTGTTTCTTTTTTTAATTTCTTTTATGAAGGTACTGTTTTTTTCAGAGGCTGATCGTTCTGGATAAATTAAGTTATTTATTTTTTTCTTTAGATTATGCTTGTCGTTTAAAAATAAGACTGATTTTTCTAGAACCTCAACCATAATTGAGACCGCAGTACTTGCTCCGGGAGATGCTCCTAACAAAGCAGATAATGATCCATCAGATGAATTCACAATCTCAGTTCCAAATTTCAAAGAGCCACCGCCTTCAGTTTTTTTAATTATTTGGACTCTTTGACCAGCATTCTTTAAATACCAATCAGAAGGATTAGCTGATGGCATCATATTCTTTAAATTCTCAACTCTTGAGTTATGGCTATTTAATGATTGTGAAATTAGGTAATTAATTAAATCGTTGTTCTTGAAACCAACGTCTAACATAGAAAATATATTATTCTTTTTAATTGAACTAAATAAGTCAAAGTATGAACTTTGTTTTAAAAATTTCGTTGTAAATCCAGCAAAAGGTCCATATAAAAGAAGTTTTTTATTATCAATCCATCTGGTGTCTAGATGAGGTACAGACATTGGTGGCGATCCAATATCAGCTTTACCATAAACTTTTGAGTTATGTTTTTCTGTTAGATCTTTTTTCTCGCAAATAAGCCATTTCCCACTAACAGGAAATCCACCATAACTTTTTGCTTCTGGAATTTTTGATTTTTGCAAATAATTAATTGTTTTTCCACCAGCACCAAGAAAAACATAGCCAGTTCTAATTGAATTTTTTCTACCTTCAGAACTAATTTCTAATTCCCATTGTTTTTTATCAATTTTCTTTAAATCTATTAATTCTGTTTTGTATCTGATTTCAACATTTTTGTTTAAGGAAACTAATGACAAATACTCTTTAGTTAAAGCCTCAAAATTAATATCAGTTCCTCTACCTATTCTGGTAGCAGCAATTTGAGTAGATGGATTTCTATCTTTTGTTATTAGAGGAGCCCATGATGAAATTTCATCAAAAGATGTCGAAAATTCCATATCGATAAATTCAGGATTTTCGGTCATTTTCTGAAATCTTTTTTTTAAAAAAGAAATATTATCCTGACCAGAAACAAAGCTAATATGAGGAATAAATTTTAGAAACTTCTTAATATCAATTTTCCCTGCTTCATACAATGAGGCCCATAAAGACATGGATGTTTCAAAAGAACGATTTATTGAGAGCGCTTTATCTATTTTTAGATTTCCTTTTTCATCTAAAGGGGTATAGTTTAATTCGCAATTAGCCGCATGTCCTGTACCTGCATTATTAAAAGCGCCAGTACTTTCACTTCCTGGAGCATTTAACTTTTCTATAATAAGAAATTTTATATCTGGTAAAACTTCTGAAATTAGGAGGGCTAAAGTACTACTCATTATCCCTGCTCCTACTAAGACTGCATCAAAGTAGCTATTTTCATTAGTGGGATTTTTAGATGAAGTCACAACAGAAAATTATCTTTTTTGCAATTAATCAGATTTCTTTCTAGGCTTATTATAAAGTTAATCCAAAATTATGAGTACTGAAACACTCTCGCTGACAAACGAAAATGTAGAAAAAGTCCTTGACGAGCTAAGACCTTTTTTAATTTCTGACGGAGGTAATGTAGAGATTGCAGAAATAGATGGTCCAATTGTCAAAGTCAGACTTCAAGGAGCATGTGGTAGTTGCCCAAGTAGCACTATGACTCTCAAAATGGGTATTGAAAGAAAGTTAAAAGAAATGATTCCTGAAATAAGCGAAGTTGTTCAAGTTTTATAAAAATTTTTAACTGAAGTATATATTATTTAGTTTTTAATTCCTTCAACAAAGATGATTCCATATCAAGGCAATCAATTGGAAGTCCTTGACCAATAGCGATTAAAAGCGGTGCAAGAATTCCTAAAGTAAAAACTAAATTTGATTGGCTTACATCATATTTACTCAAAGTAAAAGTTATTAAATAAATAATTGAAAAATAAGCATGTAGTGAAAAAAATTCTTTTGGCTTTAACACTGGCCACCTTAAAGTATTTCCCAAGAAATATAAAAAACCTGTCATAAATAAATAGTTACATGAAGACTAAACCAAATATAAACATAAACCTTTTTAGAGACTATTTATAAAAAAATTTACCTAAGATAATAATTAAAAAAACATTAAATCTTCGTTTCTATTTGTAATAGCTAGACATGCAGAAAAAAATACGCTTATAATAATATGGTAGCAATCGCTACTTTTTCGTTCACCCTCATTTGAGGGCGCAGTTCGAGTCATACCATGGAACGGGGGATGGCCGTGTTGTCACATCGAAACATGACTACTTTAACTTACAGAGGTAAAAACTACGTTCAAAACAAAGAAGCTGCTAAAAAGCAACTTGTTGAACTTACCTACAGAAGAAACGTATACACCAATAGAATGGATGACGCTTCTTCAAGTAATGAAAAAGCAGAATTAAATTATAGAGGTGTTAATTACACTAAATAATTTAATTAAACAAATTAAAAGCCCCTTTTCAGGGGCTTTTTTTTTGGGCTATATTTATCGTGAGTCCTTTAAAAAATATGTCTGAAAGTTGCTGTAATACAAGCACATCTAATAAAGCATCTAATCAATTCGATCATAAAGATGCGATTCAAGAAAGATATGGTTCCGCCGCACTAGAAAAAGAAAGTTGTCTTTGTACACCAGTTGGGTTTAATCCCGTTTTACTTGAAGCAATTCCTCAAGAGGTTATAGAAAGAGACTATGGATGTGGGGATCCAACTAAATATGTTCAAAAAAATGATATAGTCTTAGATCTTGGAAGTGGTAGCGGCAAAAATGCTTTTATTTGTGCCCAAATTGTTGGGAAAGAAGGGAAAGTTATTGGAGTTGATCAGAATCCTGATATGCTTTCTTTATCTAGATCAGCCTCTAAAGAAGTTACAAAAAATATAGGTTTCAACAATACAGAATTTCTAGAAGGTTCAATTGAAAAACTTGATGAATTAGATAAAGATTTAAGTCCATTAATCGCCGACAAATCAGTTGATATTATTTTAAGTAATTGCGTTTTAAACTTGGTAAGTCCAGAATCTAGAAATAACCTCCTAAGAAATATAAAAAGAGTTTTAAACGATAATGGAAGAATTGCTATTAGCGATATTGTCTCTAACAAAAAAGTTCCTTTAAGATTGCAAAATGATCATGATCTATGGACAGGATGTATTAGTGGAGCATGGTATGAACCAGACTTTATAAGTGACTTTAAAGAACTAGGATTTAAAAATTTAGAATTTGCAGAAAGGAGTGCTGAACCTTGGAAAGTAATTGAGGATATAGAATTTAGAACAGTAACTTTAGTAGGCAATATTTAAAAAATTCAAGAGTTTAAAAATATAACTTAAATTTTCATGAGAAATAATCTAAGAGATCAAATACCAGCATTAAAAAATAAGTATTATTTCAACTATGGAGGTCAAGGACCATTACCAAAATCTTCTTTAGAAGCCATAGTTAAAACGTGGGAAATTATCCAAGATTTAGGACCATTTACTAACAATATGTGGCCTTTTATTTACAAAGAAATATTGACCACAAAAAGGCTCATTGCACAAAAATTAGGTGTAAATTCAAAGAATGTAGCTTTAACCGAGAATATCTCTTCCGGTATGATTTTGCCCTTTTGGGGAATAAAAGTAGAAGAGGGAGAAGAGCTATTAATAAGTGACTGTGAACATCCTGGAATAGTGGCTGCAAGTCGAGAATTTTGCAGAAGAAATAAATTAATATTCAAAATTTTGCCGATCCAAAAATTTAAAAATCTAAACGACGAAAATATAATTTTAGAGATTTTGAAAAATCTAAATAGTAAGACTAAGATACTAATTATTTCTCATATCTTATGGAACTTTGGATATAAAATTCCTTTAAAACAAATTTCTATCGAATTAAAAAATAATCGAGCAGATTCTTATTTACTTGTTGATGGTGCTCAAACCTTTGGGCACATAAATATTGAAAAAGAAGTTTTTTATTCTGATTTATATTCAATAACTTCTCATAAATGGGCATGTGGACCAGAAGGACTTGGAGCCATTTATGTCTCAAATAGATTTATTCATGAAACAGATCCAACAATAATTGGTTGGAAATCATTAAAAAAAGAACAAGGCATTTATGAGCCTTCAGATAATCTTTTTCATGATGATGCAAGGAAGTTTGAAGTAGCTACATCTTGCATCCCTTTACTTGCAGGGCTTCGTAATTCTATATATCTTTTGGATAAAGACTGCAATGAAAAAGAAAAAAGCGAAAATATCAAAAGATTAAGTGAGAAACTTTGGGATGAATTAAATCAATTAAAGGGTGTTGAATTAGTTTTAGAAAAAAAGTACTTAAATGGGATAGTTAGTTTTAATATCGAAAATATTAAAGATAAGGATAAATTTGTAAATAAACTTGGAGAAAAGAAAATTTGGATTAGAGTTTTAGAAGATCCAAAATGGTTTAGAGCATGCGTACATCAAATGACTACAGAAGCTGAGATTAATTTACTTTCTGAAGAAATTAAAAAATTACCAGGGTATTTCTGAGCTATCCCAAGCAATAAATTTTCCAGTACATTCCGGGGATTGATTTTTAATAATATTGATCAAAAATTGGGAGGATTTTTCTTTACTAAATAATTTATGTTCTGGCACAAATTTATGAAAAGGTCTAGATAAATCAGTATCCACTGTTCCTGGATGAAGCAATGTGATAGTAGCCTTTGGGAAACGTCTAGCCCATTCAATACTTAGAGATTTAAAAAACTGATTTTGCGCAGATTTTGCAGCTCTATATGAATACCAACCTCCAGTTTGATTATCTCCAATACTACCAACTCTTGCACTTATACTTGCAAAATTAAAATCCAAATCTTTTGGTATAAATTCTTCAATCGCTTTAGCTAATAAAATAGGAGAAAAGGCGTTTATTGAAAAACTTTCCATCATATTTTTTTTATCAAGATGTTGTAATCTTTTTTCTGGTTGAAGAGAATCACTATGAAGTCTACCTGTAGCATTAACAACTAGCCTTAATTTTGAAGGCTGATTTGATATTTTATTTTTCAACTGCAAAAGGGATTGTGAATCCTCTATATCTAATTCCCAAAAAGAATTAAATTCACTTTTTCTTCCGCACAAAACAACTTCTAAATCTTTTTCACTTTCACTCAGATCTTTAGCTATTTGGGTTCCAATTCCACCTGCGCCTACAACTAAGGCTAAGCCTTTCATTTTATTAAAAATAACTCAATCAATTCTAAGAAACTTTTCCTGTGATTTGCGTAAAGATCTTTCTTAATTGATTAGGGAATTTTATTGAGATTTTCTTTTTTCTTTTAATAATTTATAAGCTATTTTTCTATCATCAAAATTAATAACTTTATCATTGAGAATTTGGTAGTCTTCATGTCCTTTTCCTGCAATTAAAACAATATCTTCTTTATTGGCAAATTTAATAGATTCATTTATTGCTTTAAATCTATCAATCTCAATTGTTATTTTTTCTCTTTTTTTTATACCCATCAAAATATCATTTACTATCTTTTGGGGTTCTTCTGATCTTGGATTATCTGAAGTTATAAAAAGTTGATCAGAAAACTCTTCAGCTATTGATCCCATTAAAGGCCTTTTACCAAGATCTCGATCTCCTCCACAGCCAAAAACAGTAATGAGTTTTCCCTTACAAAGTTTTTTAATTGATTGCAAAACTTTTTTTAATCCATCAGGAGTGTGGGCATAATCAACAATTACTGTTGGGAGTGATCTTGAAACGTCATCATTATCAATTTCTATTTTCTCCATTCGCCCAGGAGCGCCAGGGAAAGATCGTATTAACTTTGATAGATCTTTTAAAGAAAAATTAAGTTTATACAAAATTGTTATTGCTTGAATCGCATTCATTAAATTAAATTCTCCAACGAGTGGAACAAAAAGTTGAATTTTTTCCTTGGGTGTATGAAAAATGCAGGTTGAGCCATTTTCAGTGAATTTTTTATCTGTTACGAAAAAAAAATCATCATTTTCAAATTCACTTTCAGTAATCTTTGTAGACACTAATGAAGATCTTTTTTTAAGATCAGAAGATAATTTAGATATCCAAGGGTCATCGTGATTTAATACAGAAATTCCATCCTTTTCTATTAAATAAGGAGGGAAAAACAATTTTCTTTTTGTTTGAAAATAAGATTCCATATCTGAGTGATAATCAAGATGATCTTGAGTTAAATTAGTAAAAATAGCCGCCTCAAATTCGCATCCTGATATCCTCTTTTGAGCAATAGAATGAGAACTTACCTCTAATATCGCGAATTCAGATTTTGCCTCAACAGCAGCATTTAATTTCTTTTGAAGTTTATCGGCGAAATCAGTTGTATGAGAAGCCACTTCTGAGAAGCCAGGCCATCTATTAAACAAGGTCCCAAATAATGCAGTCTTTTTCCCTAATTTTTTTAAAAGATGTTCCAATAAGAAAGTAATTGTCGTTTTTCCATTTGTACCAGTAACACCAATAAGTTTAAGTTTTCTTGAAGGCCTATTCCAAAACTCAGCTACAATTTGACCAAAAATATAATCTAAGTTATCCTCAATAACCAAAATCCTTTCTCGATCAATAGATCCAATTTTCTCTTTTGCAGCAGACCCAATAATGGCAGCCTCCGCACCATTTTTAATTGCCTCAATGCAAAATTTTCCTCCATCAACATTTAAACCAGGCATTCCTAAAAATAAAGTTCCTTTTTGTACTTCTTTAGAGTTAAAAGAAATATTATTAATTTCTTGATCGATAAGATTTAACGAAGGAATAATTCCTACCAAATCTAAAAGTTTAAATAATTTTATAGATCTCATATAAAAAGATTATTTCTCCAGAATGGTACTAATATTTTTTTGAAACCAATTCTTTAATTGATCATCTTTTAATCTTGGAGAAATGCGAGGCAATTCTATGATCTCCTCGGAACTAATCCTTTCAACAGCAATTACAGGTACTTCATAATCATATTTTTTATATTTATCTTTATATAAATCGACCCTATCAATATCAATTTCTTTAAGCTCCTCTAGATTAGGGAATAACTCATTAAGACTTATTTTTGCCAGTTTGTTTTTTAATGAATCACAAAGGCAACATCCCTGCCTAACAAAAATAACTATTTTCATTCATTTAGTCAGGCACAGGGTCACATCCACAGGGAGTTAAAGGATGACATCTACTTAATCTTTTTAAAGTTAACCACCCTCCCTTCCAAGGACCATGTCTTGTAATTGCCTCATATCCATAAGAGCTGCAACTTGGAATAAATCTGCATCTTGGTCCAAAAAAAGGAGAAAACCACTTTTGATAAAACGAAATCGTAAAAAGAAGTATAGATGTAATTGATTTATTAATAGTTTTGAACACTTTAATGATGTAAAATAATATTTCCAGTAGTAATTAGTTTAGTTGAATTTAATCAATTATCCAATTTATTGCAATTTTCTATTTAATTTAAAATTATGTCAAGATACCGCGGCCCCAGATTAAGGGTTACGCGTCGCTTGGGAGATCTACCAGGTCTCACTAGGAAAGCTTCAAAGAAGTCTAATCCTCCAGGTCAGCACGGCCAAGCCCGTCGCAAGCGATCAGAATATGCAATTCGTCTAGAAGAAAAGCAAAAACTTAGGTTTAATTATGGAGTTTCTGAAAAACAACTAGTACGTTATGTGAAAAAAGCTAGAGCTCAAGAAGGATCTACAGGTACTAACTTACTAAGACTTTTAGAAAACAGACTTGATAATGTTTGTTTTAGATTAGGTTTTGGAGGTACCATTCCAGGCTCAAGACAATTAGTAAATCATGGCCATGTAACCGTTAATGGAAAGGTTCTTGATATTGCTGGTTATCAATGCAAATCAGGCGATGTAATCGGAATTAAAGAAAACAAAGCAAGCAAGAAACTTGTAGAAGGTAATATAGAATTCCCTGGATTAGCAAATGTCCCACCTCATCTTGATTTAGACAAGCCTAAATTAACGGGAAAAATAAATGGGAAATGCGATAGAGAGTGGGTGGCTCTTGAAATAAACGAACTGCTAGTTGTTGAATATTATTCAAGAAAAGTTTAATAATACTTTTCTTTGGATTATTAAATCTCTCATTTTTTAAAAGAGAGATTTAATTTAATTCTTATTTTTAAAAATAATGGGAAATAAGGAAAATAATATAGAAAAGCCAGGTTTTAAGACCTTATCTATTCACCATGGGGAAACATTTGCAGAAGAAACTGGATGCGTTATGCCTCCTATTTTTTCTACATCTACTTTCAAACATGGAAATAAAGATAATTTCGACTACACCAGATCAGGCAATCCAAACTTTAGAATTCTAGAAAACATCCTTAAATCAATAGAGGATTCTAAATACTGTACAGTTTTTGGATCTGGAATTAGCGCGGTAACTGCAATTTCATCAACACTAAAATCAGGTGACAAGATACTCTGCGAGTCAAATCTCTATGGTTGTACAGTGAGGATGTTCGAAAAAATTTTCAAAAAATTTGGACTAGAAGTTTTATACACAGATTTTACAAACGAAAATAATATCAAAAAGATTTCAAACTTCGAGCCAACCATGATATGGCTAGAAAGTCCAACTAATCCACTTTTGAAGGTACTTGATATTAAGGCGATTTGTGATGAAGCAAATAAACTCGAAATACCAGTAGTTCTAGACAACACATTTTCTACAGCGCTTATTCAAAAACCATTGGACCTTGGTGCAACACTATCGGTTGTAAGCACCACAAAATTCATTAATGGACATAGTGACGCACTTGGCGGAGCAGTACTTACAAATAATGAGGACTGGAATAGTAAAATGCTTTTCTCTCAAAAAGCTCTCGGGCTTCAACCATCTCCTTTTGATTGTTGGCTCATTACGAGAGGAGTAAAAACTCTTCCTTTAAGAATTGAACAACAAACTAAAAGTGCAGAATTTATTTCTGAAGAATTAGGTAAACATAAAATAATAAGCAAAGTAATTTACCCTTTTAATCAAGAACATCCACAATTCAATTTAGCAAAATCGCAAATGAAATCTGGAGGTTCAATGATCACCCTAAAATTAAATTTAAATAAAGAGAATACTTTTAAATTTTGCAAATCTCTCAAATATTTCTCTCTAGCAGAAAGCCTTGGAGGAGTTGAAAGTTTAATTTGTCACCCTGCAACGATGACTCATGCTTCTGTTGATGACAAAACAAAAAATCTACTAGGGATAGATGATGCTCTTGTCAGATTATCAATTGGATGTGAAGATACAAACGATTTAATCTCGGATATTTTATTTGCTTTAAATAAATTCTGAAAATTGAGAGATTTACTTAAAAAACCTATATGGAAAAATTTAGAGTTGGGATATGCAATTCCTGATAGTATTCATGCCGTTTCTGTAGCATTACCAACTTGGAATGATGTAATAAATTACGAGGAGAAAAATCAAGAATGCATAAATTTATTGAAGTCCATTTACCCACGATTCGGGCTAAACCCCATAGTGAAAAAATTATGCGAAAAAGTAAAAGAGCAAAATTACTACAACAATAAAAGTATCTGGCCATATCCTAATGAAAGCATAGCTTTTAAAGCTAAAAAATACATTGATAGAAATACTTCTGAGCAAGTCTCGTTAATAGAAAAAAGAGATAATTTAGCTTTCTTAATAACTGAAAAAGAAGGAAGTATTTATGCAAAATATTTTTGGCAACATACTGGTCTTGGTCTATCTTCAAGAGCTGCCGCTATAGAACTAGGTATTGAAGATTGCCCTCCAAAATCTTACGTAAATGAATGTTCTCAAAGAATAAAAAATAGAATTTCTAAATCTACAAATATTAATTCTAATGATATTCACTTAACTTCATCTGGAATGTCTGCATTGCATACATCATTAGAAATCATATATAAATTATTTCCAGCTAAACCAACACTCCAAGTTGGTTTTCCATATGTAGATGTACTTAAATTACCAATGAAAATCTTTCACGGAGCAAAATTAATTACAGAAGAAAATTGCGCGGATATTGAATTAGAAATCAAAAGAATAAATCCATCAGCATTAATTATTGAACTTCCAAGTAATCCAATGCTCAAATGTGTAAACATTAAAAAAATTTCAAAAATTGCAAAAAAGCTAAATATTCCGTTAATTGTTGACGATACAATTGGTTCGAATTTAAATATAAATTCCTTAGAACATGCAGATATGGTTTTTACTTCACTTACAAAAATTTTTTCAGGTAGTGGTGATATTCTTGCCGGATCATTAATACTAAATCCAAAAAGCAAATGGATTGATCAGTTTAGAAATGCATTAAACGAGATTAATATTCCAATACTTTCCGATGGAGATATAGTTTATCTAGAGAAAGTTAGTAGAGATGTAAATCAAAGAGTTTTTGAACAAAATAAAGCATGTTTAGAATTAAAAAAAAGATTAGAGACTCATAGCGAGATTAAAAATATTTTCCATCCTGAAAATTGTCCAAATTTTAATTCTTTACTTAATTCTGATGGAGGATACGGCTGCTTATTATCGTTTGAATTAAATGGAGGATTGAAGAAAGCTAAAAAATTTTATGATTCTCTAAAAGTATCTAAAGGACCTAGTTTAGGCACAAAATTTACTCTAGTTTGTCCTTATGTTTTACTAGCTCATTATGACGAGTTGAATTGGGCTGAAAGTTTTGGTATACCCTCGCACCTTATTAGAGTATCAGTTGGATTAGAAGACCAAGATCAATTATGGAAAATCTTTTCTGAAGCACTAAATAACTTCTAAATTCCTAATATTTACCGTATAGAAACTTATATACTCTTTTTCTGAATAATAGTTAGTATTAATATATATTTTCTCAATAATATAAATGGCAAAAATTTATGAGGACAACAGTTTTGCTATTGGAAACACTCCATTAGTAAAATTAAAATCAGTTACTAAAAACGCGAAAGCTACAGTACTTGCAAAAATTGAAGGTAGAAACCCTGCTTATAGTGTCAAATGTAGGATCGGCGCAAACATGATCTGGGATGCTGAGAAAAGTGGGAAACTTACAAAAGACAAAACTATTGTTGAGCCAACTTCTGGAAATACAGGAATCGCTCTAGCTTTTACTGCTTCAGCAAGAGGTTATAAATTGATCCTTACAATGCCAGAATCCATGTCAATTGAAAGGAGAAGGGTTATGGCAGTGTTGGGTGCTGAAATTGTTTTAACAGAGGCATCTAAGGGTATGCCTGGAGCAATAGCCAAGGCAAAAGAAATTGCAGAAAGTAATCCTTCTCAATATTTCATGCCAGGTCAATTTGATAATCCAGCAAACCCTGAAATTCATTTCAAAACTACTGGACCAGAAATCTGGGATGATTGCGATGGTGAAATTGATGTCCTAGTTGCAGGGGTTGGAACTGGTGGCACAATTACAGGAGTTTCAAGATACATAAAGCAAGAGAAGGGTAAGAATATTACTTCTGTAGCGGTAGAACCCTCACATAGTCCTGTTATTACGCAGACAATGAATGGAGAAGAGGTTAAATCCGGACCACATAAAATCCAAGGAATTGGAGCAGGATTTATTCCTAAGAACCTTGACTTATCAATTGTTGACAAGGTTGAACAAGTAACAAATGACGAATCTATAGAGATGGCTCTTAGACTAGCTAAAGAGGAAGGCCTATTAGTAGGAATATCTTGTGGAGCTGCTGCTGCTGCTGCTGTTAGATTAGCTGAACAAGATGAATATGCTGGGAAGACAATTGTAGTTGTTCTACCTGATTTAGCAGAGAGGTATTTATCATCAATTATGTTTACTGAAGTTCCAAGCGGAATCATTCAAGAACCAGTTAAAGCCTAAATCTAATTTTTATCCAGTAGTGAATCTGGTGAAATATACATCGCATCGCCATAAGAGAAAAATCTAAATTTTTCTTTTATGGCTTTCTTATACAAATCTAATAATCTTTCTCTACCAATCATTGCACTTACTAAAAGTAATAATGAACTTTTAGGAAGATGAAAATTAGTTAATAATCCATCAACTACCTTAAATTTATAACCTGGTTTAATTACTAAATCTACGTATTTAGCTATGGGAATAAAGTTATTAATTTCGCGAGAATAACAACTTTCAAGAGCTCTTACGCAAGTTGTACCAATAGCAATAATTCTTCTATCTGTTTTCTTTATTCTTTTTATTTCCTCAACTACTTCCTTATTCACACTTACCCATTCTTTATGAAGTTTTAAGTTACTTAGATCTTCTTGATCAATTGGTTTGAACGTTCCATAGCCCACGTGCAAAGTGATCGGTAAAATTATTACTCCTTTTTTTTTTAGATTGGAAATAAGACTTTTGCTTAAGTGTAAACCAGCAGTTGGGGCAGCAACGGCCCCTGGATTAGTTGCATACTCAGTTTGATAACTATTCTCATGAAAAGATTCTTCTTCGGTATTTTTTATATAAGGCGGGAGAGGGATTTCCCCGTATTTATCAAGAAGGTCATTCATTGAATTGAGATCAGTTATATTTTCAGGAAATTTAATAAATCTCCCTCCAGTTTCTTCATCAACCCCATCAACAATCAAATTAATATCTTCTGCAGAAAAAGATTTTAATATTATTTTTCTATTTATTTTTAACTTTTTCGCTGGCTTTGCCAAACATAACCAAACACATTCATGGGATCTTTCTAAGACTAATAATTCGACTAACGTCCCATTTTCTAATTCAACCTTTAACCTAGCTTTCATTACCTTAGTATTGTTAACAACTACAAGATCGCCTTCTCTAAATTCATCTAAAAGATTCTTGGTAAATTTATTAGTTGAGCAGTCTTCTTCTAAAACACTATTTCTAACTATCATCAATCTTGATTCATGCCTAATTGCAGAAGGTTTATTAGCAATTAATGAAGGATCAAGTAAATAATCATAAGATTCAAGCCTATAATCTCTTTCTTCTTTATTAATTTGAGAAATCAATTAAATTTATGATACGAGTGTCTCTGGCTCATTTTCAATCAGATTAGCCAAGTCTTTCAAGAATGAAGCACCATCAGCTCCATAGATCACTCTGTGATCAGCTGTAAGATTTACCTGCATTATTTTTTTAACAGATATTGAACCATCACTATTAGCTACAACTGTTGGTTTCGATGATGCTATCGCTAAGATCGCACCGGTCCCTGGGGGTAGTATTGCGTCAAATCTATCAACACCAAACATACCAAGGTTAGATAAGGTAAATGTTCCCGTTGAGTATTCATCTGGTTCTAATTGTTTTGATCTAGATCTTTTTACAAGATCTTTCCATTCCCTAGATAATTCAAATAAATCAGTATTGCATGGTTCTTTTAATACTGGAGTTATTAGTCCCCCATCTTCCATTGCAACAGCAACAGCAATATTTATATTTTCTGGATAAGAAATTCCATTTTCTGAAAATCTTGAGTTAACTTGAGGATGTTTCTTTAGTGTCTTTGCAACTGCCTTTACAAGTAAAGCAGTCATAGTAACTCCGTTCTGTTTTACCTTTTTGTAGAAATTATCTAATTTATCCGTATTGATAGAGTAACCCACCCTAAAACATGGAACATTTAAACTAGATTCCATATTTTTATTTACCGCTTTTTGAAGAGTATTAAATTTAACTGTTTCTCCAGGATTACCAAAACTATTTCCTGAAGTTTCTGGTTTACTTTCAACTCCCAAATTTGCACCAGGAATACTTGCAGGAGAACCACTTTCTCCTATCCATGGTATAGAAACAGGTTGGCCATTAGCTTTTAAAATATCATCGGCTTGGATTCTTCCGTGAGGGCCAGATCCATGAACCTTTGCTAAATCAACACCCATTTGAGAGGCTAGTTTTTTAGCTCTTGGAGATGCAACTATCCTCGAAGATGCATTACTTGTTGCGGCATTAATTTGATCGACATTAAAAGATGGGACAGGCTTTTCACTCTTTAAGACGACTTCTTCAGCTTCTTTCTTGATATTTTCAGTCTGGACTACTGGTTTTTCTTCAGTTTTATTGCTTACCAATTCAAGTTGATCCGAACTAGAGACTTCAGGTTGATTTCCTTTATTTTGTTCTTGAACAGAAGCTATCTCATCCTCATTTTCAACAATGAGACCGATAGTTTCTCCCACAGGTGCAGTGCTGCCGGCTGGCATTAAAACTGCTGCAAGATATCCATCTTGAAAAGATTCAACATCCATATCTGCCTTATCAGATTCAACAACCAAGACAGATTCTCCTCTTTCAACCTTATCTCCCGGATTTTTCAACCATTCCACAATCTTGCCCTCCGTCATAGTAGAACTCAAGGCAGGCATGAATATTTCGTGAGACATAGGAAATTAGTTATAGCAATGGTTTTCAAGGACTGTCTACCAAAGTGTCTACTATTTATGAGGTTAGACGCCTTTTAAACACTTGTTATTATTATACGAAATCATGTTCTTAGTGGAAACTCCTAAAACTTAAGAAAGTAATAATTTAGATCGATTAGAATTTAAAACTTTTCGCCAATTCAGATTTACTTATTTTTATCAAAATTACTAAATCTTCTCTTTAATTATTATCTATAGATTGAATAACTCCATCTTTAACCGTAATCGAGACTTGCATTTTATCAATAAGATTGTCTCCCACAGTGACATCACAGAAACTATCCACTTGCCCTTGATCGACAATTTCGTCCATTTTTAATTCGCGAACTTGACTCTGTTGTTGAAGAAGATTTCTTTTTTGTTCTTCAATTTCATTTCTTTTTGCTGCGACTTGTTGTTGCACCTGACTAACCTGTTCTTGAACTCTTGGATCTAGAGGATTAACCGATTGGGATCTAATATTATTTACTATTTGCTGCCCCTCCTGCTCAAGTTGAGATAATTGCTGGTCAATGTTTGAAATTGCTTTACTTAATTCTTTTTCAGCATCTTCCTTCCAAGTTGGTGTAACTACAGCTTTAATAGCTATTGAGCGCTTTATAGATATTGAGTTTTTTGTTTCCATAAAAAATTAAAATACTTTTTCAATATAGATAATACAAATCAAATTTTCTTACTAAATTTGTTTTCATACATATTTTCTATTTGTAATGAATACTTTTTTTCTATTTCTTTTCTTTTTTGTTTAAGAGTTTGTGTTAACAAACCATTTTCTAATGTAAAGGCATCAACAAAATAACAATCTAATATTTGTTCTTCTGATCTTGCTCCTGATCGACTTTTAAGTAAATTATTAATTTGTGATTTAAAAAATGTAGCAACCTTTTTATTAAGATTTAATTTCGAAAGATCTTCTTCCAAAAACTTGTTTTTAACCAATTCGACATTAGGCACTACAAGGGCTGTTAAACATTTCTTGTCTTGTCCTACTAGTTGAATCTGATTAATAAATTCAGAACTAAGGATTTCGGTCTCAAGCGGATTTGGTTCTATATTTTCACCACTTGAAAGCACTATTGTATCCTTAGCTCTTCCTGTTATAAAAAGAGAACCATTTGGTATTAGGAAACCTAAATCACCAGTATCAAACCAACCATCCTTGGATAGAACATCTTTTGTAGCTAATTCATTATTAAGATAACCTTTCATTACTTGTGGTCCCTTAACAAGAATTTTTCCGACTTCTCTGAACTTTAGAATCTTTTTTTTATCATCATTCACTATTTTGATTTCAGTAAATGCTAAAGGCTGACCGGATGATCCTCTAACATTTAATTCTCTTCTCCTACAAGTTAATACTGGACTAGTTTCTGTGAGTCCATATCCCACCAAAACATCTACACCTAAAGATTCAAAAAAAAGATCCACATGTTCTGGCAACGCGCCTCCGCCGTTAATGGGAAATTTCAGTCTTTCTCCGCATAGTTGTCTAAGAATATTCGGCCACAAAAAAATAGTAGACAATTTATGTAAAGGATATCGGCCAATAACAAAAACTAGTAAAGGGATTTTTGATTTAAAAGTTATTTGATTGATATCTAAATTTCTTATCTTTCTTAGACTTCTTTTGAAAACTGAACTATTACTAATCAAAAACTTAATAAATTTTTGCTTTTTGGAAGGCATTTTTTTCAACGCCTGAAAAAAACCATCATGTATTGCCTCCCATAGTCTTGGTACAGTAGCCATGACAACAGGTTTTATTTGTGTAATATCATCTTTCAAGAATTTAGGAATTGTATAGTATTGAGAACAACCACATGAAAAAAAGAAGTATTCAGCACTCCTCTCATAAGAATGCCAGATAGGCAAAACGCTTAATACAGAGGTCCCGGGTTCTGGATCAGCGATATAGGCTAAATTGATTATTTGATGTAAAAAATTGGCATGAGTCAAGGGAACACCTTTAGGTTTTCCTGTTGTCCCAGAAGTGTAAAGAATAGTAGCAATATCATCAATTCTTGGATTAAATTTTACAATATTATTAGTCTGTGAATTTCCTTTTCCTGCTGCTCTTATAAATTGATTCCAACTTATTAAACTTTCAAATTGTTCATCTTCTAAATTGATTATAAATTTCAGTCTTTTTTTTAATTCTTCTTTATTGTTTAACTTTAGCCAAATTTCCTTAGATTGAACTATTAGTCCTACTGAATTAGAGTGCCCAATAATATAGTCTAATTCTACTGAAGGAGAATTAATACCTCTCACTGCATTTATAGCTCCTAAACGCATTAAGCCTTGATCTACTGCTAGCCATCTTGGAGAATTTTCAGATATTACAGTAACTACATCCCCCTTTTTTAAACCATAATTTTCAAAAGAAAAAGAGACTTTTGTTATTAAATCAGCTAGCTCAGAATAAGAAAATTTTTCTTTGTATTTCCCTCTTAAATCGCAAACAGCTAAAACATCACCACATTTAAATTTTAATTTTTCCCAAATTTGATCTATATGATCAAGGTTCTTAATAAAATCTCTATTTTTGGCAAATTTATTTTTTTTAGAAAGAGGTTTGGCTGCAGGCCAATACGCTAAATCACTCATATTAAATTGATTTTGAAATTTTAATTTCTATTTTGATACAAAATCAAAATTAAATTCTTCCTCGATGGTTTTTTTAACAATTCTCTTGACTTCTTGAATATTTAAATTTTTGTTGTAATCAATCATATTTGCCATAAGACAATTTTCTATTCCGCAAGGAACAATCTTATTAAAGTTTTCTAATTCGCAGTCAATATTGATTGAAAATCCATTTATCGTAATCCATCTTTTACACCCAATTCCAATTGATGCGATTTTCTTATTTCCTATCCAAACACCAGTAAACCCTTTTCTAGACTGACAATCTATATTAAAAGCTCCAAGGATTTTTATAATAATTTCTTCAATTTTTCTTAAGTACCAATTTAAATCTTTTTTAAAATTTTTCAAGTCTAAAACCAAATACGTTACTAATTGTCCTGGCATATGACAAGTTACCTCACCACCTCTATCAATCTTAAAAACATCATATTTAGCATCATTCAGAGAAAATAGTAAATTATCATAATTAGATCCTCTCCCCAATGTATAACAGAGTTGATGCTCCCCTATCCAAATAAAATCAGGGTTAGAATTATCTAAAATCAATGCCTCCTGATATTCTTTTTGTAATTTATAAACATCATTAAAAGAAGAAATATTATCAGGTTGTTTAATTATTGCTGTTCTATTATCCATATTTAAGTAGATTTAGAAAGTAAGTAAATATTTTTAGATTTGTTATGAAAATTTTAATCCATGGAAAGAATCTTGAACTCACTGGAGCATTAAAAGAATATACTGAGGCTAAAATAGAAAAAGCAACACATCACTATAAGGATATCGTTAAAGAAGCTGACATACACCTTTCAATTGAAAAGAATCCAAGAGTCTCTTTCCAAACTGCAGAAGTTACTATTTTTGCAAATGGTACCGTAATTAGAGCTGAAGAAAAAACTGAAAATCTATACTCAAGCATTGATTTAGTTTCAAATAAACTTTGTAGAAAATTACGCAAATACAAAGAAAGAAACAATAAAACAACCCATAATAAACAATTTAAAAATAAAGATTCTTTGCCAATTGAAAGTATGGAATCAAATTTTTTAGATAAATCTTTATTTAAAGAAGGAACTGAAGCAAGACTGCCTGAGCCATCTATAAAAAATAAATACTTTGAAATGACTCCAATTTCATCAGACGAAGCAAGAAAACAATTAGATCTAATTGATCACGATTTTTATGTTTTTCGAAACAAGAAAAATAATGAACTTCAAGTTATTTATAAAAGGAATCATGGAGGTTATGGACTGATTCAGTCTAAATAAGTTTTAAATGCCCAATATTGAATATGAATTAAACGAGAAAATTCATGCGATTATTATTAACCCTTATTTATCATGGGAAGATTTCTGTGTGAATTGCGATTTAATAAGAAAATACAATATCAAAAATATTTCTACTTCACTAAATTATTTAACTGATCTTAAAAACTGTTTGGGTAATTACAGTGCGGATATAAACGCACTTATTTCTTACCCTTTAGCAGATTTACCAGTTTCATTTATTGAAGAATTAGTTTGTTTTGCAAAAGATAAGGGTGCAAAAGGAATTGAATATATCCCAAACTTTATCAATTTATACAAAAGAAATTTAGAAACTTTCGCTGCTGAAATTGAGCAAGTTAAATCATCTGGATTACCAGTTTCAATAATCATAAATAAATTAAAACTACAAGAAGAAGTTTTATATAATGCGATAGAAATATGTTTGGAATTAGGAATAAAAAATTTTCAATTCGGGGACGGTTTTGGATCTCCTCTTAAATCTAATGATGTCCCCGAAATACTAAAAATAACAGGCTCTCAAAATCAAATCAAAGTTGTAGGTGGCATAAAAAAACTGACACAAGTAATTGATTTGTTTGATATTGGAATTAGTTGCGTGGGAACTTCCAATTTTTGTGAAATTTTTGAAGAAGTTAACGTAATTTAAATGTCTGGTTCTGGTGAGTGCAGACTAAAAGGTCTCTGTATTAAAGCTTCTCCATTAGGCGAGAATGATAGATTAATAACTATCCTTACCGATGAGCAAGGGATTGTTAGATTAGCGGTACCTGGTGCTAGGCGTCCTAAAAGTAGTCTTGCCGCAGCTACTCCTTTAACATATTTAAGTCTGCAGATTTTTGGGAAAAGAAATCTTAAATCTGTACGTCAAATTAAAATATTAAAAAGCTATTCTGGTCTTGGAAAAAATATTGAATGTCTTGCAGCCGCGCAAGCAATAACTGAATTAACATTTTTATTAGTAGGTAATAATGACAAGCAACAAGACTATTTATCTTGCGTTCTTGCACATCTTGATAGGATTTATTTATTTAAAGAGTCTCAAGAAGAAGATATTAAAATGCTCTCAATGAGTATTCAATCTTTAATCCATCTATTAGCCATAGGGGGTATTAATTTACCAATTCATCATTGTTGTAAAACTGGAGAAGCTATTATTCCACCTATAGGGAATTGGGAATGGAGTTGTTATTTTTTACCAAGTGAAGGGTTTTCATCCATAGAAGATCCTCAAAGTAATCTAAAAATAAATGCATCTGAAGTTGCTCTATTACAGAGACTTCTTTTCCCAGAATTACCAATAAAATCTAATGGAGAGTTGTTGGGTCCCAAAAAAGTCTGGCTTAAAATATTATTCATTATTCAAACTTGGATCTCTACTCAACTAGAGAAAGATTTATCTTCACTAAAAATGTTGAGAGAAATATACAATTAGTATTTTTATGAACCATTAAAAAATTTTAAAATTATGATTATGGCAACTTTGACTGGTAACTTTATAAATAGTTAATTCAATTAGTTTGGTTCATATTGCATGGTTAGGTAAAAAATCTCCTTTTTGTGGAAATGTGACTTATGGTAATTCAACTACTGAGGAATTGAAGGCCAGAGGGCATAAAATTAGTTTTATTCATTTCGACAATCCTTCTAGTTCAAATTTATCAAACCCATTATTTCTTGCAAATGATCCTGATGTAAGTCTCCCATATTTAATTAAGTCTCAGGTTTATACAATACCCTCGCCTAGAGCAGAAAAAGAACTAAGGCTATCTTTGGAAAGATTAAAACCTGACATAGTACATGCAAGCCTAACTTTATCTCCTTTAGACTTTAGACTTCCAGAGCTTTGCAATAAAATAAATGTTCCACTTATAGGAACATTTCACCCACCATTTGATGAAAAAAATAGAAATTTAACTGCTAGCACTCAACAATTAACTTATCAACTCTATGCTCCATCATTGGCAAAGTTCGATAAAATAATCATTTTTTCTGAACCTCAAAAAAATGTTCTTGAGAAATTAGGAGTACCTAAAGAAAAACAAATAATTATTCCAAACGGTGTTGATGAAAATATTTGGAAACCTTTTTGCGAAAAAAATAAAAAATATGACCAGGTAAAAAACAAACTTGGAAATGAAAGAATCTTTTTGTATATGGGAAGGATTGCCAATGAGAAAAATATCGAGGCACTTTTACGTTCTTGGCGCCAAACAAAAAACAATAATTGCAAATTAGTTATTGTTGGTGATGGCCCAATGAAACCCACTCTTGAAAATAGTTTTTCTAACCTTAGTAATGAAAAATTAATTTGGTGGGGTGCCGAGTTAGATTTAGAAACTAGGGTAGCCATAATGCAAATAGCAGAGGTATTTTTCTTACCAAGCTTAGTAGAGGGTTTGTCATTGTCACTTTTAGAGGCAATGTCTACTAGTACTGCATGTGTAGCTACAGATGCCGGTGCTGATGGTGAAGTTTTAGATAACGGAGCAGGTATAGTGATTTCAACTGATAATGTGGCTGCACAATTGAAAACTATAATCCCAATTCTTGTGGAACATCCCTCATTTACAAAAGATCTTGGGGAAAAAGCTAGAGAACGAGTACTTGAGAGATATACAATTACTAAAAATATAAATTCACTTGAGAAAGTTTATATGAACTTAATAAATAATTTCACAAGTTAACGAAACTCTTTACTTCTATTACAAGCTGAAACTATTGATTCAATTAATGCTGACCTTACACTCTTTTTTTCTAAAACCCTTAAAGCAGAAATAGTTGTTCCACCTGGAGAAGTTACTAAATTTTTAAGCTCAGAAGTAGTTAGTTTATTTTCTTGTATTAAACTAGTTGTCCCTAGTATCATTTCCATAACGAGTTCCTCTGAAAGTATTTTTGGTAATCCACCGCTCAATCCTCCATCACTTAATGCCTCTATAATTAAAGCAATAATTGCAGGCCCTGATGAAGTTAAAGCTAAAAATATATCAAGGTAATCTTCAGTAAATTCATAAATTTTACTAGTATTTTCAAATAATTTTTTTGTAAATATTTTCTGATCTTCTGTAATTTCTTCTCCCCAAGAAATTCCTGATAAACCTTTTCCAATAGTTATTGGAATATTTGTAACCACCCTCACACATTTATGATTAGGGAACTTTTGAGTAAGTCTTTTTAATGAAACACCCGCAACAATTGAGATTATTAAATTATCCTTGTTTTTTATATGATGGACCTCACTTATATCATTAAATTGTTGAGGTTTTATCGAAAGAAGTTTATATTGACAATCCCAAATTATTTTGGATTCTTTAGAACCTGATTTAAAAATGTTTATATTATATTTATAATTTTTTTTTATCTTTTCTAAACTTTCTTTTGAATTTACAAGACAAAAAACATTCTCTGGCTGAATTAATTTATTATCTAATAGAGGGGTTACTATAGCATTTGCAATATTTCCAAAACCAATAATCGCAATTTTTTCAGTCACAGATTAATCATGAATAGGCACTTAATTTAGAATCACCCCATGCTGGTTCTGGAGTAGTATTTTTGCCAAGACTATATCGCGGTGTATTCTCTGTAGGCACAGAAGAAGGAGAAGCTTCTTCTGGTGAAGAACTAGTTACATTTACACAACTTGGCGCAAAAAGAAAAATACTTTCACCCACTCTCTCTTGATGTCCATCAATTGCATATGTGCCCCCAGCAATAAAATCAACTGCTCTTTGAGCTTGATCAGGATCCATCATAGTTAAATTAAGAATAACGGTTTTTCTCTCTCTTAATGCTTGTATAGCTTGAGGCATCTCATCAAAACTTCTTGGTTCCATTAAGCTTACTTCTGAGGATGAATTTGAAATTCCTGGCATACCAACGACTTTTGATGATCTGTTGTTATTCATAAAATCGAATGGGTTTGAATTTGCAAGGGCATTTGTATTCCTTGTATTTTGTTTGAAATTATTAATATCATTAAATTCATCCTCTGCCGAATAATCCAAATCATCAAAATCATCATCGAGATACTCATCACCTGCAACAACTGCCTTTAATCTAGAAATAAGTGACACCTTTAAATCCTCTTGAAATTGATTACTAAGGTTTAAGAACCTCAAGTAATAGATTCATTTATTAAATGAATAAACTACCTATACTTAAATAACGTTAGTTGAACTTTACTGCAAGTTTATAGATAAGATTTTTATAAAAAAATAACTAATTAGGATCTACCTCCAAAAATCAATGATCCTAATCTTAACCAAGTTGATCCTGCATCAATTGCTTCCTCCCAATCACCTGACATCCCCATGGAACAATCTGGGAGTTGCAGTGAATCAGCTAGTGCTCGACATTTTTTGAACAACCTTGAATTTTCTTTAGAGCTAAGTCCTTTAGGATTGATAGTCATCAAACCGGTTAATGAAATATTTTTCAATTCTTGAATTTCTCTCCATTTCGTTTTTAAAAATGCAGGATTAAAACCACCTTTAGCAGGATCATCACTAAACTTTACCTGCAACATTATTAATGGATATTTCTTCTCTTCACATGAAATATTAGAAATCTTTTGCAACTTTTCAAATGAATCTACTGAATGAATGTATTTAAAATTTTGTACTATTTTTCTTATTTTATTACTTTGTATTCTTCCAATGAAGTGCCAATTTATTTCTTTAAGGTCTTTTAAGATTAATTGTTTTTCATACGCTTCTTGAAACTTACTTTCACCAAAATCATTCTGACCAATATTTTGAATAATTTTGATTTCTTGACTTTTAAATCCTTTACTTACAGCAAGAATATTTACATTTGAAGGGATTTTATTTTTTATTATTAAATAATTTGCAGGGTTCACCTTTTATATGAAAGTTTGCGTAAATAAATTCTCCCATTTAGATAGCTCTTCAGATCCTTTTCTTCTGGCTTTTTGAAGATTTAACTCGGCCTGATTCCTGGCATCTAAATAAGGTATGACTTCAAAAAAAACTTCTCTCTGTCGAACTTCTACCAAGAAAAACATTTTTTGAGCGTATAAAGTCGCATAAATATCTCTCCCATCATTTCCAGGAGAAACTTGGTACAGCATGCCAAATGTTGGATGGTTTAAATAACGCTCAGAACTCAAACCTAAAATATTTTGTTATTTATAATGCACCATACAGTTTTCTAAGAAAAATTGCTATGCAAATAAAACAAATCGATAATGTATTAACAATAACATTGAGAGATTTTGACGGATAAAGAGTTCTAAATCTGTTAGTTTTTACAATAATATTTTTCTTTGAGAGTAATGATTCTGCTCCATGATCAATTCTCAGAAATATATTTTGAAATAACCTTTCAACTAAGATTAATAAAACATTAAAGGATTTCTTTAATCCTAAATTTCGAAAATTTATTGATCTAACGGACACTGATTTAATGATATTTTGAAATTCTTCCTGTACTAGAGGAATAAAACGTAATGCAATTAACAACTGAAAAAGCCACTTACTAATTGGCAATCCAATCTTTCTTAATGGATACATAAACCAACTTAATCCCCATACAATGTCTTCCTGCAATGTAGTTAAAAGCATCAGATTCACACTGTGAATAACAGTAAATATCAAAGTGGAGGTTTTTATTCCTAGTTCAAAGGCTTTTCTTGATAAGTTATATGGACCAAAATTAACAAACCAAATTTTTTGCGAAGGAATTTGCATAATATTCCATTGTTTATGGCTTTCCAGTACTACTTGCAGCTCGTTGGGATTTCTTAAGTAGCCATCAAGAGATTGAATATCAGACGAGGCAAGTATTGATATAAATCCAATTAATAGTGATAAACATGAGAGGAAAAATAATGATCGCCACCATACTCTAGATGGCAAAAAACTTAAAAAAGTAATCAATAGTAAAAAACCAACTAAACTCAATCTCCATATTGGACCGGCCCAAATTGGAGTGATTAAAAATATCATTACCATAATTATTTTTAATCTACTATCTATAATTCTTAGCCAACTTCTATTACCATGAACGTATTGACCAATGGAAAATTTGGTTAGCAAATTCATTAATCTTTTTGAATTAACTCAATATTTTCTCTTTCGACTTCTTTATTTAAAGCTCTTTGCTGTTTTCCTCTCCAAAGTAAAATGAGGGGTGTGCCTTCAAAGCCTAAATTTACTCTAATTTGTTTTTCAATATATCTTCTATAAGTTATTCCGAATAATTTAGGGTCATTTACAAAAAGAGTAAAAGTGGGAGGTTTGTTCTTTACTTGAGTACCGTAATAAAGCCTACCTTGCTTGCCGCTTCTCTTCGTTGGAGGACTTTTCCAACTGATTGATTCTTTAAGTACTTCATTAACTACAGATGTTGTAACTCTTCTTCTATGTTGATTTACAGCGTTAAGAGCATGCTCAAAAATATTATCAACTCTTTGACCAGTAAGGGCAGATATAAAAATCATTTTTGACCAGTGTAAAAAATAAAGTTTAGATCTAAGTTCTTTTTCTACTTGATAAATTGTTGAACTATTTTTTTCTACAAGATCCCATTTATTAACAACAATTATACAAGCTCTTCCTTGTTCTTCTATGCGCCCAGCAAGCTTTTGGTCTTGATCAGTTACTCCATCAATAGCATCTATCACTAAAACACAAACATCACTTCTATCTATAGATTTAAAAGCCCTATTAATACCAAAGAATTCAGTGCCATATTTAACATTTTTCTTTCTTCTAATCCCAGCAGTATCAATAATTTTCCAATGATTATCACCTTTTTTAATGAGCGTATCTATTGAATCAGTTGTCGTACCACTGATATCACTAACTATTGCTCTTTTTTCTCCACAGATTGAATTTAACAAACTAGATTTACCAACATTAGGCCTACCAATAATTGACATCATTATCTTTTCCTCATCATCCTGGATTTTATTTTCAGGAAGTTCGCCAATAACGAGATCTAAAAGATCCCCAGTACCTGAACCATGAATAGCCGAAACAGGGTTAGGTTCGCCCAACCCTAATTTCCAGAACTCTGAAGCAAGGGATATTCCTAAAGTAGTCGATTCGCATTTATTAACAGCAACAATTGTTTTACAGGTTGAGTTTCTTAACCATTTTGCTATTGATAAATCACCATCAGTAACGCCTTGATTCCCATCTACCACTAGTAACGCGAGTGAAGCCTCTTCAAGAGCCAAGAAAACTTGTGTCCTTATCTCTGGGAGAAATTCACTATCATCATCAAAAACTAAACCTCCAGTATCAACTATTTGAAATTCCTTACCTCCCCATGAAGCATTTTGATAAGTTCTATCTCTTGTAACCCCAGGCTTATCGAATACTATTGCATCATTACTTTGGCAAAGACGATTAACTAAGGTAGATTTCCCAACGTTCGGTCTTCCGATAATTGCTATTGTAGGAAGAATCAATTCTTCTCTCCAAAGAAAGTAGTATCCATTACAACTATACCTTTAATAGAATCATTTACCTTATTCAGAAAAAACTTATTTAATTTCTGGATCGCCAAAATGTCCTTTAACTGGATTAACAGGGGGTGAACTAGGAATTGGCATTAATCCATTATCTTCTGAAAAACAATCTTTTTCAATCGCCCAATAAATCAACCAATTTACTGCCGTCGCTCTTCTAGTTCTTCTTGGATAGAGTTCATTAATCTTATAACCTTTAAAATTAAGAAAATTTTTCAACTCCTGTTTATAGTCTTTTGGAATTGATCGAGTCAAATGTACTGAGGCTGGCCTCTCTGAAATGATTTGAGGAGCTTTTTTAAATTTTTCTGACCAATAAGAAGGAGTCAATGCGCTAAAGGCCCAATCATTTAAAGAGAGTTTTTTAGTATAAAAAAGTCTTTCCCAAACTAATTCACAAACAAATACATCACTTACCTTATCTTCAAGAATAAGAAATAATAGTTTTTTACATATTGGCCATGTAAATTGACTCTCAACAGATTTTTCTTTTTTATGCATTAATCAAACCTTATCAAAATCAAAGAAAAATAAGGCATGAAATCCTTTTTATATTTGGATGCATATTGAATAATTTGATCAGGCATACCAATACGTAAGGCTATTAATGATGTATCGATGATATCCTCTTTTTTTAAAATTTCCCTAACTAAATTCCATCTTTTGCCAACTTTCACAATCGCCAACACTGTTTTTTTTAACTTACTTTCCCTAATTAGGGTTTTTAATTCAGACTCTAAAGAAGGGCATTCTTTGATGATCAAGGTCTCGCCTTTTTTTGCCAAATCAAAATCATTTAAAGCTGCTGCTGCTGAAATAGAGGAAATACCAGGTATGGTTTTGGTAATAATTTCAGCATGATTATTTTTTATTAACCTCAAAATATTAGAAGAACTTGCAAATATTGAGGTATCTCCTAGGCAAAGTAAAACAACTGATTCGCCATTTTGTATAAATTTGACAATTTTTTCTACTGCGTTAGACCATATTTCATCAGGATCACAATCCTTCCTAGCCATTGGAAAGATAATAGGTATATTTTTTTTAAATTTGGTGTATTTCTTGACTATTTCCGCAGCGAAACTCTTTTTATTATCATCTGAAATTGGGAAAACTATAACTTTCGCTTTTTTTATTGCATCCACAGCCGCAATTGTTAAAAGCGATGGATCTCCAGGGCCTACACCAACGATGGTAAATGTTGGAAAATCAGTTTTATATGGATTAAGTAAACTTAAGAACTTCTTTATTACCATTTTTATTTTATTAATTTTAGCTATGTACCCTTGGCAATGTAAAAGTTTCAGCCAGTATTGCTGACTCAATTTCAGACAATTCCTCTAACCTTTTGAAAGTTTGATTTTTAGAGAATTTAGTTTGCGCTAGTTTCCAGTAAACTCCAAAATGTCTTGCCTCACTCTCTAGCAGAGACTCATAAAGGGATTTAAACGATTTATCTTCGGAATTCAGCGCAAGCAAGCTTAATCTTTCATGACTTCTTGCTTCAATAAGTCCTGCTACTAAGAAACTATCAAGCATTCTATTTGGCTCCTCCTTTCTTATATTCTTGGACAATTCAGCTCCATATGGAGGCGGTTTTAAGGACTCAAGAGAATGTCCAAGATCCTTTAAAAAATAAAGTATTTTTTCAAAATGCTCTAATTCCTCTCTCGCTATTGGACTTAGAACTTCTGCTAGATTTGGTTCTGTTGGATATCTAAACATCAATTGAATAGCTACTCCTGCTGCTTTTCTTTCACAATGAGCATGGTCTATAAGAATATCTATTGGATTAGATAATGCGAGTTTGATCCACTCATCTGAGGTAAATGACGATAAATATTTAATTTGAGAAGTGGGTCTTTTAAAATCGACTAGCATTTAATCTTTACTAATTAAATATCCAATGATTCCTTCAAGAGCTAAGGAATAACTTGATATGCCGAATCCACTAATAATTCCTATAGCTTTATCTGTAAGAAAAGATTCTTTACGAAAATCTTCTCTACTGAAAATATTTGAAATATGTAACTCTACAAAAGGAATTTTTGATCCAACTAAAGCATCACGAATAGAAATCGAGGTATGAGTAAAAGCGCCAGCATTTATAAGAATACCTTGGATACTTTTTACAGACTCCTGAATTTTATCTACTATTTCTCCTTCGTGATTACTTTGAAAACATTCAAGATTAATACTTTTTTCTTTAGCAACTTTAGTTAAATCTTTCTCTATATCACTCAATGTTTTATTACCATATATTTCTGGTTCTCTAGTTCCCAAAAGATTTAGATTCGGTCCATTTATCAATAAGATATTCATCATCAATAAAGTCTTTTCTTTTAAATGCTATCTAGAAAGAAACAAAAAAACCAAAACATTTTCACACAAAGTGACCATTAACTGATAAGTTCAAATAGTGGGGGTCGGTGCCCGAGTGGTTAAAGGGGGCGGACTGTAAATCCGCTGGCTCTGCCTACGTTGGTTCAAATCCAACCCGGCCCACTTTAAAAATTGCCCTTGTAGCTCAGCGGTAGAGCACTCCCTTGGTAAGGGAGAGGTCTCGGGTTCAAGTCCCGACGAGGGCATGGCCAAAAGCATTGCTACAAAAATTGTTGAAAAGGTTGGGAGACCTTACTTTAAATATTGGAAATAATATTCCTACTTCTGTAGGTATAGGTTAAGTTCATTTATCCTTATCTTCATCAATTTCAAAAGATAGAGGGATGCCTTTTTTTACTGGATCTTTCTTCATATCTTCCATTTCTTTCCTTAATTTCTTGTAGTATGCAAGTTCCTCAGGATCATCAGAGCCAAGGCCATAGCCCATGGTCGCTGCAAGATAAATCCTATGCATTCTGTAAGAACTTAAAGTCATAATGAGATCATAAACAATTAGAGGATAATATTGATAATGATCTATAAGACTGTGCTTTTTAAGACCTCATTTAAGTGATCACCCGCGGAAATAAAAATATCTATGCAGTATTAACAAGTCTTAATAATTTCTTAATATTTGATGGTAATAGCAATGACGAAGGGCTACAGCGAGCAGACCGCTGGGGCTAAACTTTGCATTGATCTGGCAAGTGACTGGGCTGGTGAATGTATCGCAGACTTAAAGATTAAAGATAATTTATTCCTAATGGACTATGGCGCGGCCGATGGTGGAACGGCTTCTGAATTCTGGGGAAAGATTATAAAGGATATTCAAGAAAAAAAGACAACATCACAGATCTCGCTAATAGGAAATGATCTTTATTCAAATGATAATCAGGCTCTTATAAAAAATCTCTCACTTCATTCTTCCGGTCAAGAATCAGTTTCTACTCTTATGTGTGCGGGTAGCTTTTATGACCAGCTTGTCCCGAATAGTTTTATTGATTTCGGTTTCTCTGCTACGGCCATGCACTGGCTTAACAAGAAGGTGGGAACTCTTGATGATCATACCCATGTACTTGCTTCAGATAACAAGAGCGCAAGAAAAGATTTTCTTGAACAGGCAATATTCGACTGGAATCAGATTCTTGAAATGAGGAGCAGAGAACTGAAAGTAGGAGGTAAATTGTTAACGGTAAATTTATCCAGAGATTACGAAGATAGATATCTCGGAAATAATGGAGGAAAAACTGTAAATGTTCATGATCAGATTCATTCAATTTGGAAGGAATTACTTGATGAAAATCTTATTACCGAAATTGAATATAAAAATGGAACGATCCAGAATTTCTATAAGTCTCCTGACGAATTTACATCACCTCTAACCAATAAAGATTCTGCAGCTTATAAAAATGGACTGAGACTTTTAAAGGAAAGAACAGTTTATGTGGACTGTCCTTACAAGGAAAAGTGGAGAGTAACTAAAAATACTGAGGAATTTTCTATTGGCTTGATGGAGACCATTCGCAGTTGGAGTAGACACAGTTTTGTCGCAGCTCTTGATGATAAGAATTCGAGAAATATAAATCCCGTTGATATACTTTTTGATCGATTAACCAATCGAATAAATTCTGAACCTGAAAAATGGAGTCTTGATTACGTAGAACATCACCTAATGATGGAGAAAGTTTAATGGTTAATTTACAGACTCAATTAAAAAGTGAAGTAGGCGTTCTTGCTGAATACATAAGTGATGAATTATCAGTTTTCATAGTTGCTGAAAATAAACCTGATGATCACCCTGCCAATGGAGGTTTAAGGCTTCTTAATTATGAAACTGATATGGAATGTCTTCAGGATGGATTCAGACTGGCGAATCTAATGAAGAGTAAACATGATCTATATTCCACTGGTTTTTCTGGTGGAAAAGTTGTTGCGAGATCTTCAGATATTTCATCAGTGAAAGAAAAACTTATCTCAGTAACATCTGAACTTCTAGAAAATCTTAATGGAAGAATGATAACCGGATGTGACTTGAATACTGATGTGAATGATATGGAAAAATTATATGAATTGACTCCTCATGTACTGGCAGCTGTTAATAGTAAAGTTGATGCAAGTACTGCCACTGCAATGGGCGTTATAGGTGCCTTCGAAGCTTTTGAAAAATCTGTTCAGTGCGATCTTTCAAATGGTGTTCTGGTTCATGGATGCGGTTCTGTTGGCAGCATAGTCGCTCATGAATTAATTAAAAGAGATATAAAAACTTATGTTGTTGATATTGATTTGGGAAAAACTGATATAGAGGGCGCTATTTCCCTTGGAAATGACAAAAATTGGTACAGTAAGAGCTTTGATATTATTTTCCCCTGCTCAATCTCAGGATTAATAAATGAAAATATTTCTCAGTTTCTTCTAAATTCTAAAGCCATTATTTCAGCTGCAAATGCTCCTTTTGAAAATGATAAGATTCCTCAAAAGTTGAGGGATTCCAATGTAGTTATTGTTCCTGATCCTCTAGTGAATGCTGGAGCTGTAATAGCGGATTCAATTGAAAGATATGCACCGGTAAAATGGTCTAAGACATCACCTGAAAAGGTATATGATTTTGTAAAGAATGAAGTAAAGAAAAAATGTATTTCTTACCTAGCTCTTGAGCAGAGTGGATTAGCTTCTCGGAAAATTTTAGAATTAATAAAAAATGAAAAGAAGGAAATCATAGGAGAGTCATTTTAAATTAATGAATAATATTAATATACCTAAACATGTTGATGTAGCCATTATCGGCGGAGGAATGGCAGGCCTAAGTGCAGCAGCATCATTAAGTCAAATGGGAGTAAAAAATGTAGCAGTTTTTGAATCTGAAAAACTTGCTCATTGCGATGGCAGTAGTTTTGGAGAATCCAGGATGTATAGAGAAATGTATTCTGATCCTGTGCTTTGCAAACTTGCTAAAGAATCAAATAAATTATGGGCTGAGCAGGAAACAATATCAAAATATTCTCTCAGGAAAGAACATGGATTGTTGTTTTATGGTGAATCTTGGGATGAAGAAACCATAGAAGGTTCGATACCTGGTGCGCAGAAAGTTATGGATG
The DNA here is from genome assembly GCA_902591275.1 of uncultured Prochlorococcus sp. Taxonomy (GTDB): domain Bacteria; phylum Cyanobacteriota; class Cyanobacteriia; order PCC-6307; family Cyanobiaceae; genus Prochlorococcus_A. Next base: position 98,708 of record CACJAC010000001.1, read on the forward strand.
AGCAAAATATACCTTATGAGTTTTTAACATCTGAAAAGATTTCTGAAAGATTTCCTATAAAACCTAAAGACCATTTTGTAGGACTTTTTGAACCAAGTGCAGGAGCAATATTAAGTAATAAAGCTATTGAAAATTGGATTCAAATCATAAGAAATAAAGGTAATCAGATTTACGAAGGTTGCAGAATTAAACGAATAGACGACAAAAATAATTCTCTTGAAATAATAGGAAATCAATCTGTATGTTTTGATCAATTAATAGTTGCTTCAGGAATGTGGACTAATGAATTATTGGAACCAATAGGCTTAAAACAAGATGTAAAAATTTGGCCAATGCTTTGGGCTCATTATCTGGTTGATGAGGATTACATAAATAGTTATCCTCAATGGTTCTGCTTCCAAAAATCAAGAGGAGATGATGGTGGTTTGTACTATGGGTTCCCGGTCTTAAGTCGAAATAAAAATAATGTGCCCAGAATAAAAGTTGGAATTGATTGGACACCTCCAGAATTAATTGGTGGTGATGAGCGTGCTATGAAAAAACCTTTTATGGAACCTTTAATAAAAATGCTTGATGAATTTATGATCAATAATTTCGATGGTGTAATAAGTTGTGATGAGACTTTTGTCAGTCCATATACAATGACAAATGATGTCAATTTTATTCTCGATAAACCTAAGTCAAATATCACTGTTTTTTCAGGTGGATCTGGTCAGTCATTTAAATTTGCACCACTAATTGGTAAATGTCTTGCGGAAAAAGCATTAAATAAAAACTGTAGTTTTGATATAAGCTGCTGGGAATTTGATAGATTTCTTACTACAAAATAACCACCTTTTTGGGTAATTATTAATCACATTATTTTCTACGATAGTGAAATGAATTTATTTGATTATTTTTTCAGAAATTGGAATAAAAGAGAAGAAATTAAACCTGAAGATTCTCTTGAAAATTCCAATGATCTCTGGGCCGATTCTATAACAACAGGTTGGGAATATACTTGCAATTTATTATTGACAACTCCAAGAATTTGTATAGAAAAAGATGGTTTTATTACGAAAGATACATCAGTAAAACCAGAGTTAATAGGTGAAACAAATAATCTTGGAAAAGATGGAGACCCCTCTGGAATTTTTGGATATTGGATAAGGAGGCATGGACATGAAGAGGAATTTGAAGAATTAGCAAATATTTCTCAAAATATGATTTATGCAAGACCTTCTGATATTGGAAGAATACCACCCAAATCAAAATTAGAAGCTGATTTTAAAAGCTTTTTAATTGATTTTAGAATAATTGTTGAATCCACTATTTCTATAGAAAAAAAATTGTTTATGATAAATGATGAACTAAGTATTAAATCAGAAGCTTATAAAGACATTTATAAAAAGTTAGTTTTAGAGAAAAGATTTCCTGATTCTTTCTTTAGAGATATTTTATGTGAACTAAATGGAGTTTCTAAAAATACTGCTTCAATATTATGGGAATCTGGATACCTTACTAAAGAAGAAGTTCTAAATGCACCTTATAGTGAATTAATAGAGATTAAGGGACTTGGAAAAAATTTGATTTCAAAAATTAAAAATTAAAAAATGAATACATGCAACTCTGCTAATTCAAAATCACTGGGAAAACTTTTGAAAATATATGACTTAACACCAAAAAACAAACAAAAAGTAATAATTTCTGCTCAAAGAAAAACAGCAACTTGGTCGGGTCTTCATAGACTTGCGAGAAAGCTAGAATTCATACAATCAGCAAAAGATCAGAAAAATTAAATTAATGGAAATACAAAAAGAAAAGCTAGAAAGGATTTATCAAAAATTAAATGCAGAATAAGATACTGTTTAAAAAAAATGGTATGAATCAATAATTCCTAAAATAATATTATTATTTCCCTCAATAGCTTTTGTCTTAAATTTCTTAAAAGTAAATACAGATAAATCAATTTTAGATTTAATTATTTTTATCGCGGTTGGAGGCTTATTAGTTACAGGCGGTATTTTTTTTAAATTACTTTTTATAAAAGGGTAAATAAATTCTTTTAGGTTAGTGAATATAATCTGAGTGCTAAGACTAATCAAAATTTTCAGCTTCATTTGTTGATTTAAGATACTTCCTTTCAATTAGATTTCTGATAATTCCTAAACCGAATATCAATATTACGCTTACGATAAATACAATTAAATATTCTTTTTGAAGTGATGGAACTTCTCCATCAATAATTTTTTTAATATTGAAATTCTGATTTTGTAATTCTCTAAATCCATTTCCAGTGGCAACAAATGGTAAATCTGAAAGAAGAGCACTAACAATTAAAGCTAAAAGAAATTTTCTAAACCTTAATTTAGTAAGCCCAACTCCATAACTTACAAAATCAAACCAACCAGTCATTAAAAAACCAGTTAAAAGAAATAAGTTTTTCTCAAGATATTTTTTGGATAGATTTTCAAATTTATCTAAATATTTTTTAGACATAATTCGTTGAAGTATTTTCCTCCCAAATTTTCTTGATAATGAAAAACTAATTGAACATGCCACTAAATCTGAAATGAAACTTAGAAGTAATCCATTTACTAATCCAAAAATATATCCAGAAATTAATAAGCAATAAGTTCCGGGTAAGATAGGAATAACGATGCTCGTAAATCTTAAAAGTAAAATTAATAAAATTCCCCAGTTTCCTGATAAAGCTTCAACCACAAAAATCAATGTATATTTGAATAATATATTTATTAAAAATGCTTTTAGTTGAAGAAGAAATCAAAAGTTAATACAAAAAGTAAAATAGCTCTATTTCCAACGTATTTGTTTCCACCATTCTCTTACTTTTGAAGATGTGCAATACCAGTTATCTCCAAAAATACCACCATGTACTGTTTCAGGAAGAATTATTTTCTGCGATCCTTTTAAAAGAGATGATGATAAAGGTACTAATCCGTCTCCATTAGCATTGTTATCTCCAGAAATTGATTTATATGATCCTCTCGCAATAATTTTAGTTATGAGTGATGTTTGTTTAGATCGAATTTCAACTTCACCTCCAATAGAAACGTAATTTATATTTTTAAAAAAATTGCCTGGGTATTTTTCATCCACAAATTTTCTTAATGCAGTCGCTTTTACTGCCTGATGCGGGCTGCCTAATGTAATTAAATTCTTGGAATGAGATTTACCATTAAATATCTCATCATTAAAAGGTTCATCGGATAGATAAAGTCTCAACATTACGCCACCAGAACTATGACCAATAAAATCTATTTTTCTAGATTTATTTTCTTTCAGTGCAAGATTAACTGTATCTCTAACTTTATTTAAAATATCGACCCAGCCTTTTTCAGAATTACTTTTAAACCAATCTTTTCTAGTAACATCTACCACATATACTTTTCTTTTGAAAACATTTTCAATTATGTTTTTAGCTTCATCATAAGCTTCTTTAGTAATGAGAAAACCACCAAGAATAATTATTGGATTATTAATCTTTTTTATTAGTGTCTATAAAAAATATACTCTCGCTTAAATGATTAGCAGAAAAATATTTAGATGTAAACATTTTTAATAAAAAATCTAAATATCCTTTTCCCAAAAAAGATAAAGATTTGAAAATTGATTCTTTGTATCTACAACTGCTGTGCTTGTTGAAATCAACTTCCAGCCTGCTTCATTTCTTATTTTCATTATTGTGGCTATTTCATTTTCTTGTCTTTTAGTATTTGCATTTCCTACAGCGTAATAAATATCAATATCATTTTGAGAGTTTGCCATTTTAGATTTTTTTCAAGTTCTTTATAAAGTTAATATTAGGCAATCTTTCTTCAATCCCCAAATTTTTTAGATAGGGTGATGTAAATATTTTTGTTATGATTTTACCTTCTCCTCAAATCGCTATTGGTTTATTGCTTATAAGTATTGGAATTGTGGTTTCTTTTGATATTAGATTTGATCCTTTAAAAAATAAAAAGTAAATAATTAAGAATTTGATTTATATTTTCTCATAAATTTAATATAGAAATATGTTCTTTTTACCATTGCTTTCAATTTTTACTTTTATATCAGCTCTAGGCACCTTCATTATTGAGAGATACAGCTTTATTAATGCTCCTTTTCTTCAAAATATTAATTCTGAAAAACCTATAGAAACAAGTCTTACGATAATTATCCCTGCTTATAATGAGGAATTAAATATAGCCAAATGCTTAAAATCATTAAGTGAAATTAAAAGACCCAGCGTCAATTTTAAAATATTAGTAGTAGATGATTTAAGTACTGACAAAACCTTTTTAGAGGCAAAAAACTCAAAAGAAAATATATTTAAAAATTCAAAAGAATTGGAGATCATTTCATCAGGGAAAAGACCTGAAGATAAAAATTGGGTTGGTAAAAATTGGCCTTGTTATATAGGTTCTAAAAAGATAAATTCTGAATGGATACTCTTTATTGATGCAGATGTAATTTTAGGAAAAAATTGTATTTATAATGCTCTATTTAAGGCACGCGAAGATAATATTGATTTATTATCTCTCGCTCCGAAAGTAAATTGCAATTGCTTGGCAGAGTGGATGGTACAACCTATTATGACTAGCTTATTAATGATAGGTTTCCCCATTTCTGATACTAACGATAGTAGAAATAATACATCATTTGCAGCTGGCCCTTTTATGCTTTTTAAGAAAGAATCCTATGAATTGATTGGCGGACATGAAGGTACTTTTGATGAGGTAGTTGAAGATATAGCTCTGGCCCAAAAGATCAAAAATAGCAATTTAAAATTAAATTTTTTAATAGCTATTAAAGATATTTCACTAAATATGTATCAAGATTTCAATTCCCTAATTGAGGGATGGAGTAAAAACTGGTTTTTAGGTTTAGAGAAAGATCTCTTCAGATCAATTTCAGGATCAATATTTGTATTTTTAAATTTTAGTCTTCCTTGGTTATTATTTTTTATCTCTTTAATTATTTTGTTTAATAATTATTCTTTAAATATTTTATGCACAACTTTATTCTCTTTTCTGGCCTTATGTACTTATCTTTTTAAAAGAATTTGGTTAAAAGTGAAATATGAAATCCCATCAAAATATTGGTATTTGAATGGCATAGGAGGGATAATTGTATTTTATATTAGCCTGCTTTCGATTTATAAAACATATACCGGAAATGGTTGGACCTGGAAGGGAAGAAATTTATCTAAAGGTTAATTACTTTTTTAAATAAATTGCTTTTAATGAGATAAATAAAATCAGAAAAACCTCTCATAAGTCAATATCAAAATATCACAGGATTTTGATA
>CACJAC010000002.1 GCA_902591275.1 uncultured Prochlorococcus sp.
ATTTGGCCATTCAAAGCTTTCACGAATATTAATTTTGATAATAAAAAATTTTTAGATATTGGATCAGGCTGTGGCTTCCCAGGTTTAGCTTATGCAATAACTCATCCTAATTCTGAGATATACCTAATTGATTCTTTGAAAAAGAAAACAGATGCAATACAATTTTTAGTTGAACAGATCAATTTCAAAAACAATATTCATGTAATCAATGATCGTGTTGAGAACTTAGCCCACCAATCGTCAATGAGAAATAATTTTAATATTGCAACAACTAGAGCAGTAAGTAATCCATCAACAGTTTCAGAATATATTCTTCCAATGTTAAAAAAAGAAGGGTTTGGAGTTTTATATTGTGGCAAATGGACGAATGAAGAAAGCAAAAATCTAGATAAAACTTTAGAGATATTAGAAGGGAAAGTCAAAGATAAAAAAGAGATACAATTACCAAGAAATAAAGGCACCCGAAATATTATTTTAATTCAACCAAAGAATTTTTGTCCTGAAATTTACCCAAGAAAAGTTGGCAAGCCTGAAAAAAATCCATTATGAAATTATTTTCTTGATAATCTTTTAGCATTCTTATCTCCAAACTTTTCTTTTAAATTTCTCAATTTTTTTATAACTTTTTTTGGATTTATATGACCTTCTAATACTTTCAATAATTGTCCTTCAGAAACATCTACATCTAGTAAATTTGCGTTTAATCCTGGGAACCAGTGGCTTCCATTACCAAGCAATTGATATCTAGCTCTTGCATATCCTTCCATACCCAACCAATCAATTAAATTTGAAAGCCAAAGCAGAACAGGAATATTAATATTTCCCGGCGTATATTCCCAGCTTGGTAAATTTCTATTCCAATTTTGATGCCACTCTAAACCTAAGGAATTAATTGATTCCTGCCTTAATTTATTAATTATCTTAGGCACATACTCCTCAGATTCTGATAACAACGAGACAGCTTCTAAATGCAGAGCAAAATCTGTCTCTTTTGCAATACCCACACTCAAAGTATGGACATTTTGATTTCTTAAGCAAAAAAGATCATTAAAAACTATAGGATGAAGTGGTTTACAAAGTTCCAACATTTTTCTTGAGGGAGTATGAAGATGTCCCCCTTTATCAGTGGGACTTATTATGAAAACCCCAAGATCATGCTTATTGGCTAAATTAATAACCTTTGTATTTTCCTGATTAATGAAATACCAGTGCAAATTTACATAATCAAATAAGTTTGTTGATATAGCATTTTCAATAAGTGAAGATTTTCCATGGGTTGAAAATCCAATAGATCCAATTAAATTTTTTTTTTGAAAATTCCTCAAAATATCAATGCAACCTCCATCTCGAATAGCCTGATGTAAATGTTCAGCAGTATTAATACCATGAATTGCTAACAAATCAATTTTCTTAACTTTCAATTTTTCAATACTAGATAATACATCTCGCTCAAAAATTTCCGGATCACTATTTGGTGGAATCTTTGTTTGGATTATATTTGGGATTTTCTTAGTATTCTTAAAACACATCCCTAATTGCACCTCAGAAGTTCCATAGTACTTGGCGGTTTCTACATGACTTAAACCATATTGTGTTGCAAGATCTAATATATTTTCTACTTTATTTTGTTCTTCGTATGAAACTTCAGAAAAATCTAATTGATCCCAACTTTTTTGAAATCTCATACCACCTAAAGATAAGACAGGAATTTTCAGGTTGGTTCTACCAAATCTACGATATTGCATCTTTTTGTTATTAGTGCTTATTCATTCTCGGTGGCTTTCCAAATGTTTGAAACATATCCCTATCGAGACTATTCTCTAAATCATCCAATTCCTCAAATTTGACCCAATGAATACAATCAACAGGGCATGTATCAATTGCTTCTTGTATGACATCAGAACTATCTCCATCTTGCCTAATGGCTCGACTTCTACCATGAAATTCATCAACAGTGAAAGTGTTCGAAGCGACGTGAACACAGTACTGACAACCAATACACCTAGCTTCATCAACCCATACAGCTTTTTCGGCTAACTGACCACCTAAAACGGGCTCATAGCCTGTAATCTCAATATTTTCTTCAGTATTATGAAATGGATCCGTAAAATCCATATCTTGACATTAGTTTTCCCACTTGGTTAAGACCAATTCAATAGATCCATCATTTTTATTTTTTTCCTCTACGATTTGATATCCATCTTCTTGCGTTTTAGAAATAATTGTTTGGTAAGCATACATTTGAGTAACTTTTGAGATAAATCTTTCCACTGGAATCTCAAATTTCCATAGATCAAGGTCAGTAACTAATTCATATGCATTAGAATTTTTATCCCATTTAAATCCAACTTGGGTATCACCCGGTAAAAGCATACTTATATCAACGGCTGTGAATTGGCCTTTATATCCTTTTACAAACTTTTCTTCTTGATTAATACTATAACCAAAATGATTTAAAGCCTTAATTAATGGCTCTGCTTCTTTAAGCTGGGTTTTAATCGTACTAAAATGTGACATTAGATTCGTTATTTAATTGTGTGAAGTTTTCACTTTGATTTGAGATGAAAGCATCAGATGTTTTATTTTTAACTGTTACTTTACCGAGAGCGTCTTCGAGATTTTTTGTTGCTTCATTACATGAATTACCAGTAAATCCCTCGACAGTCTCTTCAACTCTTCCGTCTTGATGAATTTTGAATCTCAATGTTATTTGAGGCATTAAATTCAAGTATTAAGTACTTTTACTTTATATAGAATAACGAAATTTTTTTGTTTCAGTTGGTACAAGTTAATTAATTTTAATTTTTATATTGAATATCTAATAAATAAACATTTTCAGTAGTGTGCTAATAAAAAAAATTAAGAAATTTAGTTATAAAAACCTTGCATCCCCATTGAATCCAAGGCAGTCTTTGCTTCTTCCATGACGGAAGGTTCTTTATCGAAAAGAGCTATTTTAGTACATTCATCAACAAAATCTTCTTGAAATGTGTTGTTTAGTTTTTCGTACAATCTACACAATGACCAAATACAATTACTTCGCACACCTGATTCATTATCTATCTTTAAACTTATTAAAAGCTGTTCTGCCGCTAATTGAGCGTTTTCTGGAGAAACATTTCCAATTTCAGCTAAAGAACTTGATGACCATAACCTTACTGCAGCCACATCATTCTTTAAAGCATTTATTAATGGTTCTAAAACGATTTGATTTTCATAATTAGCTAAGCTCCATGCAGTTGCTCTTCTGACATAAGCATTATCATCAGTCTTCAAAAGACTGACAAGTTTTTCAACCGCGCTAGGACATGGATTACGACCTAAAGCATATACAGCACTCATTCTTTCAACAGGGCAAGGTTGATCAAGCAATGGTAACAAAAGGGAGAAAGATCTTTTATCTCTATACTCACAGAATATTCTTAAGCCTTGTATTCTCTCTTCCCTGTTACCTTTAAGCATTTTTAGTGCTTCATTGCACTCTTTAGTAATATTTAAACCTTTAGGGAAAGAATCTTCATCAATTTGTTCTAAAGGATCTATTTCAATTTCTAAGGCCAATTCTTTCGCCAAAACATCTGGATCAACAGCGATATCAAATAAACTTTCCTTATTAGGATCCTTATTTTTTGTCATTTTGAAAAAATAAAAATATTAATTTATGGGAGCAGGAGACATCATATCTCCTGGCAACCAAATTCTCGCACTCACTGCAAAAAAGGCAATTCCAAAAAGTGAAACAATAGCGAAAGGTAAAATTTTTGTCTTAATAAAACCCAAAGATTTAAGATTAATTAAAACAATAATAACCTGTTTAAGAGACTTTTAAAAAATTTTTATTAGATAATATTATTTAATTTTTGCATTTTGTCTTAGCTGACCACATGCAGCATTTTTATCTAAACCTCTGCTTTTTCTCAAGCTAACAGCAATTCCGTTGTTAATAAGTCTAGATTTAAATAATTGAAGATTTTTTAAAGAAGTTCGTTTAAATTCAACCTCTTCAATTTGGTTATACTGTATTAAATTTACATGGCATTGAAAACCTTTTAACAAATTACTCAATTCATAAGCATGTTCTAATTTGTCATTCACCCCATTTAGCATTAGATATTCAAAGCTTACCCTTCGACCAGTATCTCTCACAAATTTTTTACAGTCTTCTATTATATTTTTAATCTCATAGTTTTTTGCACTAGGTATTATCGTTTCTCTTGTTTTTTGGTTTGAAGCATGTAGGCTAATTGCTAATGTAAATTGACATTTACCTAAAATTTGAAAAGACTTTGCTGATAATTTACCTATCATTTTTGGAACAGCCACAGTGCTTACAGTTATCTTTCGCTGACTGATTTGAAAATCCTCATTTATGGATCTAATTGACAACAGTAAGTCATCAATATTCAATAACGGCTCGCCCATACCCATAAAAACAATATTGGTCACTTTTCTATTCATTTCATTTTCAACAAATAAAATTTGATCTAAAATTTCACTTGTTTTTAAAGATCTCCTCAAACCTTCCTTGCCAGTCGCGCAAAATTTGCAATCCATTGGGCAACCTACTTGACTAGATAGACAAGCAGTTAGTCTTTTTTCAGTTGGTATACCAACGCACTCAATACTTTCATTATCGCTTGTAGATAGCAACAATTTTAGGGTACCATCATTAGCTAAATTTCTTTCCTGAAAACTTAGCTCACTTACTTTATAACCATCATCTTTTAACTTTTTTCTAAAATCAAAAGGTAAGACTTCTATTTGATCAATATTTTTCTCCTTATTTCTATAGTTATAAATCCAATTATAGATTTGGCGACCCCTAAAGGCAGCCTGACCATAATCTAAAGCCACACTTTCTAAATCTTTGAGACTATGTCCAAGAAGATTTTTCAAATTAAGTAGTCTTTATTTCAAAACTACTTTCACCATAACAGCAAACCATGTTTTAAGAAGAATTCTGTAAGAATAAGTGCAATAAAACCAATCATGGCCATTCTTCCATTAAGTCTTTCATTATATAAATGGAATCCATAACGAGGTAATTTTCTTTTGGGGACAATTTCTGGCTTAATCATTGCTTTCAAATTTAAAAATCTATTCTAATAGCTAAAAATAATAATAAGTCATATTTATTCATCAGACAGAAGGCCCTCCTCTTGCAATCCCTCCAGTGCAGCAGGATCTGGTAATTGATCTTCAGAAAATTGATTTTCAGCATTAGGCCTTGCGAAAGCCGCAAAATTACTCGAAGAAGGATCTATTCCATGCCTGTTTCTGGTTGTCTCCAAATCTTCATCACTAGGATCATCAAGAATTGCAGAAGAGCTTACGGCAGGAGATTGTGGCATGTCAACTGTATAGTCTGGCCTTAAGTTCTTTGCTCTTCTGTATCCACCAGATTCTTCTGCAAGAATATCAGGATGAGGACCAGCCTCTGAGGATAATTCCTCCACAAAACCACTAAAACCAGTACCCGCAGGTATCAATCTACCAATGATAACATTTTCTTTTAAACCTCTTAACCAATCAGATTTACCCTCAATTGCAGCTTCTGTCAGAACCCTTGTTGTTTCTTGGAACGATGCTGCTGAAATAAAGCTATCTGTATTGAGAGAAGCTTTAGTAATACCCAATAAAACAGGAGTAAATTCTGCTGGAGCTCCTCCTGTAATTGCCATTGCTTGGTTTGTATCTTCCACTTGCCTCAACTCTATAAGTTCACCAGGCAAAAGAGTAGTATCCCCAGCATCTTCTATACGGACTTTACTTGTCATCTGTCTAACAATAACTTCAATATGCTTATCATCTATTGCTACACCCTGTGACTTATAAACATTTTGTACCTCATTGACCATACTCCTCTGTAGTTTTGATATAGATTCACGAGCTGCATCTATAAGAGGTTTTTGATCTTTCAAATCATTGAAGTAGCAATCTAATAGTTCATGCGGATTAATTGGACCATCAGTTAAAGATTCGCCACCTGTAACTTGTTGTCCATCACTAACCATTATATTTTTACCAATTAATAGTTGATATTCATTAACCAAATCATCTTTTTCAATAACCGATAAAGAAACTGATTCTTCATCATTACCTTGTTTAATCTGAACAATTCCAGATTTTTTACATAGAATTGCGGAATCTCTGGGTCTCCTAGCTTCTAATAACTCTTCAATACGAGGCAATCCTTGTACGATATCTCCAGTTTTCTGCCTCTCAAAAACAAGTAAAGCTAAACCATCTCCCCTAAGAACTAAATCTCCGTCTTTAACATGTAACACTGAATCAGGAGAAACCATATAAGGTCTACCAAGTCTCAAGGTTACTGAACTATTAGAAATTTCCTCTATTTCTCCACAAGATGTTGATTTTACTGACTTACTAATAGGATCACCATCAACTACACGATCACCAACTTTAACAACTGCTTTATCACTTATTTTGATTTTGATTTTATCTTCTTCTCTTTCAACAATTAACCTTCTTATGGGCTCATCATCAACAACATTAGGTAATTTAACCCGTCCCTTCTCTTTACAAAGAATTTGAGTTGTAGCTATTACATCTCCTGCTTTTACTTCTTGGTTGTTATTAACTTGCAGTTCTGTATGTGTTGAGCCATGACTGGAGTCAGATATAGTATCTCTTCTTACAAGAATAGACTCCAATATTACTAAGTTTAATCTATTGATCGATTCATCATTGCTATCTTTAATCGACTCGGCGTCAATAGTCATTTGGGGAGTAGCATCAAAGCTTTCAATACTTAAATGTGTTCTAAGTAATTCAACCCCTTCGACTGATTTTATCAATTCACCGTCTTTATAGGTAAGTCTTTGGATAGCTTTTAAGCCTAGATGTGGTCCTTTTTCCTGCTTAATATGTGATAGTTGGGGTAATTCCGCTTGGTCAGGGATAGTAAATTCTTCAACAGTTCTCAATAACAAACCTCGACATTTATCAGTTTCTAATTTTTGGACAAATAGAATTTCTGTATTTTCAACGCCATCTAAAATCTTTTCACCAGGATTTACAAGATTTCCTTCTTCCGTAAATCTATTCAAAACTTCTTCATCATCACATTCATGAAAAGTTCCATTTCTTATAGTTATTTCACGAAGAATATCATTTTTTTGCGTAACAGTAACTATTCCTGATGTTTGACTAAAAATATCTTTTACAACTTCTGTTCCAGCTTCAATCCATTTCATATCTTCGATCATTAGAAGTGATATGTCCTTGTTGATTTCATGTGTTTCTTGAGGTATCCAAAGTAATGTACCTCCTTGATTCACTTCAAAACCATTTTTATGTGATCTTGCTTTTTTGACACTTAATCCCGGGGCATATTTTACTAGTCCACCAGTTTTTGTACGGAACCTTTCGTCCGTTAAATCTGCTATTACCTCACCGCTACTGATTTTACTTCCTGGGGAAATATTTAAACGATAAGATGTACCATCACTAGATTCCAAATTATATATTTGACCCGCGTGAGTAGATTCTTCAATTAATTTAAAATTAGTTAAAGTCGTTGAAGTAGTAACAATCTGAACTTCTCTTGAATCACCTATAGATTCTCTTAATCGAACTTGTCCGCCAAACTCACTTGATTGACTTGCTTCTGCCAAAACAGTTCCCTCATCTACAGATTTTCCAGATGATATAACCGGTTTTGCGTTAGGTGGCAAGTTATAAACATCTCCAGCTAAAACCCACAATCTACCTAATCTTTGAGCTTTTAAGGTGATATTACCCTGCCTATCAGTTACCTCCTTTGGTTGAATAACCTTGTCGTACCTAACTTGACCAGCTAAATCACAGATAACATCTTTAGTTGCTTTTTCAACACTCTTTTTCACTGCTCCAGCAGTAATCTGAGCAACAGTTATATCAGAATTAATTTCTTCACCATCATCTACAAATAAAAGCGATCCGCTAGAAACTTCAATTTTTTGGACTTTGCCAGAATTATTTCCTTGAGGAACTACCTTTAGTATGAAATCAACTTCCGCTTGTTTAGCTTCTACGCCATGTGGGGTTCTATAACCTCTAACCTTTGCTTTTGAACTAAATTCAACTCTACCAGAAATTTTTGATCTTACTACTCCACTTTCAGCAGTTGATACACCTCCAGTATGGAAGGTTCTCATTGTTAATTGAGTTCCTGGTTCACCAATAGATTGAGCAGCAATAATTCCAACTGCCTCACCTAAATCAACCAAATGATTATGAGCCAACGCCCATCCGTAACACCTCCTACAAACCGATCTATTAGCCTCACATGTTAATGGGGATCTTATTTTTACTTTTTTAATAGATGCATTCTCAATTTCTCTTGATAATGCAGGATCTATTGCAGTATTTTGAGGAATAATAAGATTTTCTTCAGTATCCAAAATATCCTCAGCAGTAAGCCTACCAAGAAGCCTTGCTCCAAATTTACCGTCTTCAGCTTCAACCACTATTGATCGTTCTGTTCCACAATCTTCTTCTCTAACAATTACGTCTTGAGCTACATCAACTAATCTTCGAGTCAAGTAACCAGAATCGGCAGTTCTTAAAGCAGTATCCACCAAACCTTTCCTTGCTCCGTAAGAAGAAATTACATATTCAGTAACAGTAAGTCCCTCTCTAAAATTGGTTCTTATTGGCAGGTCAATGATCTCTCCTTGGGGATTAGCCATCAATCCCCTCATACCAACAAGTTGTCTTACCTGAGACATATTACCCCTTGCTCCTGAGTTAGCCATCATCCAAACGGAATTTAGAGGATCATTTTCATTGAAATTATTCTTGACAGCATCTACCAATCTTTCATTAGTTTCAGTCCAGGTATCTATAACTTTTGTATGTCTTTCAACTTCAGTAATTTCACCAAGCCTATAGCATTCTTCTGTAGCAGATATTTGCTCTTCAGCTTGTCCTATTAAATCTTGTTTAGCTTCAGGAACTTTCAAGTCATCTACTGAGATAGAGACAGCAGCTTGTGTAGCATATTTAAATCCTAAGTCCTTTAGATTATCAGCCATGGCTGCAGTTATAGCAGTTCCATGAGTTTTATAAGCCCAAGAGACTAAATTTTTTAAAGCTTTCTTATCAACTACCTTATTCTTAAATGTTGGAGGCGTTTTAGCGAGAGCAGGCATTGTAACTGGATTGTTCTTTTTTGAAATTTTTGTAGTTTTACGTACTCTGGATGTTTTTTTAGATTTAGATGATGTCATGATATTTAAATTAAGTAAAAAATAGTTTTAAAAGATTAAGTTTTAGATACAGAATCTATGATCGTATAATTCATAACTACTCTCCCAACAGTTGTAAGAACAAATCTACTTATTAAATTATCATCAGAGTCAAATCTGTCCCTTCTTAAATTCCAGATTTCTAATCTTGAGCCATCATCTAACTCTTGCGTTTTTTGTGGGCTACGCATTTGATCTTCATCTTCCACTTCTCCATTAAATCTAACCCAAACCCATTCATGTAGGCTAAGTCTTTTATCTTCAAAAGCAAAAATGACATCTTCTAATGAAGCAAAAGTAGTTTTATTTTCTCCGAATTCTGGTTTTTGATAATTCGGTTGCAAAGCCGTCAAATAATAAGATCCCAAAACCATATCTTGTGATGGAGTTACTATTGGTTCCCCAGTAGCAGGAGAGAGAATATTGTTACTAGCCAACATAAGCATGCGTGCTTCAGTTTGTGCCTCTAAAGCTAAAGGAACATGAACTGCCATTTGATCTCCATCAAAGTCAGCATTGAATGCAGGACAAACTAGGGGATGAAGTTGTATTGCTCTTCCTCCAACTAATTTCGGTTCAAAAGCTTGAATGCCTAAACGATGTAGCGTAGGAGCTCTGTTTAAAAGAATTGGATGACCTTCGATAACCTCCTGAAGTACCTGCATAATTTCGTCATCGGCTTTTTGTATTAATTTTTTTGCAGCTTTAATATTATTAACAATATTTTGTCGTATTAATCTATGAATTACAAAAGGTTGAAAGAGCTCTATCGCCATTTCTTTTGGTAAACCACACTGATGCATTTTTAATTTAGGACCCACAACTATTACAGATCTTCCTGAATAGTCAACACGCTTTCCAAGAAGATTCTGTCTAAATCTTCCTTGTTTTCCCTCAATTATGTCACTTAGGGACTTAAGAGCTCTATTATTTGCTCCAACAACTGTCCTTCCTCTCCTTCCATTATCTATAAGGGCATCAACCGCCTCCTGAAGCATTCTTTTTTCATTTCTTACGATAATTTCAGGAGCTAAAATTTCTTGAAGCCTAGCTAGTCTATTATTTCTATTTATTACTCTTCTATATAAGTCATTTAAATCTGAAGTCGCAAATCTTCCCCCATCAAGCTGAACCATAGGTCTAAGATCAGGAGGAATAACTGGGATTGCATCTAAAACCATCCATTCTGGTTTTGCGTTAGTCGCAATGAAATTATCAATGACTCTTATCCTTTTAATAAGTTTTGCTCTCTTTTGCCCTTTGCTAACAGTGATTTCTTCTCTAAGCTCCTCAGCAACCTGATTTAGATCAAGATCCTCAAGTAATTGCTTCAGTGCCTCAGCACCAATTCCAACGAAAGGTTCATTTTCGATAGTTGAATCTTCTGCATAAATTTCATCTTCAATTTCCAGCCACTCATCCTCAGTGAGTAATTGCTTATATTTGAGTTCTTTATGATCACCAGGATCTAAAACAACATAACAATTAAAATAAACTATTTGTTCTACATCCCTAAGTGGAATATCCAAAAGTATTGCTACATAACTAGGAATTCCTTTCAAATACCAAACATGGGAAACTGGCGCAGCAAGTTTTATATAGCCCATCCTATGTCTTCTGACTCTACTTTCAGTTACTTCAACACCGCATCTCTCACAAACAATGCCGCGATGTCTTACCCTTTTGTACTTCCCACAATGGCATTCCCAATCTTTTGATGGCCCAAAAATCTTTTCACAAAAAAGTCCATCCATTTCAGGTTTAAGTGTCCTGTAATTGATAGTTTCAGGTTTCGTAACTTCACCAACTACTTGTCCATTGGGCAATGTCCTCTGACCCCAATCCATTATTCTTTGTGGAGAAGCTATTGAAATTTTGACGTAATCAAAGTGATTTTCAGTTCTTAAGTTGCTGTTTGTCATTTTTGGCGAATTAGAAGGTTTTAATTGAGTATTTAATCTTCCTCATATTCTGAGGTTCCGAGTGATTCGTAAGTCGGCCTTGATGGAGTATTCCTTCTCGGATTTATATCTTGCATTAAATCAACCTCTTTCCCTTCATCTGTATAAACTCCTATATCCAAGCCTAGAGATTGTAATTCCCTCATAAGAACTTTAAATGACTCAGGGGTACCAGGCCTTGGGATAGGTTTACCTTTTACAATTGCATTAAGCGCTTCATTTCTCCCTTGCATATCATCAGATTTAACTGTTAATAATTCCTGAAGTGTGTAAGCGGCTCCATAAGCTTCAAGAGCCCATACTTCCATTTCTCCAAGCCTTTGTCCTCCTTGCTGAGCTTTACCACCCAAAGGTTGCTGTGTGACCAAAGAGTAAGGGCCAGTAGATCTAGCATGAATTTTATCATCCACCAAATGTACTAATTTGAGAAAGTGAGAGTACCCAACAGCAACTGGTTGGTCGAAGGGTTCCCCTGTTCTTCCATCTTTAAGTAATAACTTTCCAGGATCTTCAGGATTGTAAACCCATGCTTTACCTGGCTGTTTTGAAGCTTCCTCTAAAAATGCTTGAACAGTTTGATGTGATTTTTCAGCTCCATACATTTCATCAAATGGAACAACCTTAACTCGGCAATTTAAGTTAGACGCTGCCCAGCCCATCAATAATTCAAAAACTTGACCTACATTCATCCTACTTGGTACTCCTAAAGGATTAAGAACTATGTCTACAGGGGTTCCATCTGGTAAATAAGGCATATCTTCTCTTGGTAAGATTCTGCTAATAATTCCTTTATTTCCATGCCTCCCTGCCATTTTGTCACCTACTTGAATTTTCCTTCTCTGAGCCACATACACTCTAACAACCATGTTTGCTCCTGGAGGTAATTCATCGCCTTGTTCTCTGGTGTAGATGCGGACATCTAAAACCCTTCCCTTTTCAGTTTTAGGTACCCTGAGGGAATTGTCTCTCACATCTCGAGCCTTTTCACCAAAAATAGCTCTTAAAAGTTTTTCTTCAGGTGGTTGGTCTGATTCCCCTTTAGGAGTCACTTTTCCTACAAGAATATCTCCACTCTCGACAAAAGCACCAATCCTAATAATTCCCATCTCATCAAGATTATTCAAGCTTTCTTCCGAGATATTGGGAATCTCTCTCGTTATTTCTTCAGGTCCTAGCTTTGTTTGTCTTGCTTCAATTTCATATTTTTCGATATGTACGGAAGTATATAAATCATCAGTTACCATCCTCTCGCTTACAAGTATTGCATCTTCGTAGTTGTATCCCTCCCATGGCATATAAGCAATTAACACGTTTTGGCCAAGGGCTATTTCTCCTCCTTCACAAGCGGAACCATCTGCTAAAACCTGCCCAGATATAACTTTATCTCCAATTTTCACTATTGGTCTTTGGTTGAGGCAAGTATCTTGATTTGATCTTTGATATTTCTGAAGATAGTAAACATGTTCATTACCATGATCATCTTTAACGACAATCTCATTGGCGTCTACGTAAGATACAGTACCATTAACTTTTGTAATAGGAACCATCCCCGAATCTCTAGCAACTTGAGATTCTAAACCTGTACCAACTAAAGGGCGTTCTGGCCTAAGCAATGGAACGGCTTGGCGTTGCATATTTGATCCCATGAGAGCTCTATTAGCATCATCATGTTCCAAGAAAGGGATAAGTGAAGTAGCAACTGAAATTACCTGAACCGGAGAAAGCTGAACGTAATCAACTTGATGAGGAGGAACTTTTTCAAAATCTTGTCTATATCTTACTGGTATTAAACTTGCAATTATGTTACCTTCCTTGTCAGTAGCAACGTCTCCTGGAGCCACCCTACACTCATCTTCTAAATCAGCAGAAAGATAAACAGGATTACCTACTTTATTAACTTTACCGTTATTAACTTCCCAAAAAGGTGTTTCAATAAAACCATACTCATTAACTCTTGCATGTGTAGCTAAAGAATTTATAAGTCCTGCATTAGGACCTTCAGGTGTCTCAATAGGGCATAATCTTCCATAATGTGAAGGGTGTATATCTCTTACCGCAAAGCCTGCTCTTTCTCGAGTTAAACCTCCTGGACCTAACGCTGAGATTCTTCTCTTATGTGTTAATTCAGCCAGAGGATTAGTTTGATCCATGAACTGACTTAATTGACTTGAGCCGAAAAATTCCTTTATTGCCGCAACCAAAGGTTTGGGATTGACTAGTTGAGCAGGAGTGAGAGAATCCGTTTCTCCTACAGTCATCCTTTCTTTGATAATTCTCTCTAAACGATTAAGTCCAACCCTTACTTGATTTTGAAGAAGTTCCCCTACAGATCTAACCCTTCTATTACCAAGGTGGTCAATATCATCCAAGCTAGCGCCGCCAATATCCAATTCTAGATTTATTAAATAATCAATGGTAGAAAGAACATCTTCATGGGTAAGTGTTCTCACATCGTCTGGGACAGTAAGTCTCAATTTTTTATTTATTTTATATCTACCAACACGGCCTAAATCATATCTTTTGGGATCAAAAAATCTACTGTGTAATAGCTGTTGTCCGCCAGAAACAGAGGGTGGTTCACCAGGACGAAGCTTCTTGTATAGCTCAAGTAATGCCTGATCTTCTGAATTTATACCCTCGTCATTAGCTGAATCAATTGAGTTTTGATAAAACTCGGGATGCCTAAGTTTATCTACTACATCATTGTCTGAAAGACCCATTGCTCTCATAAGAACATGAGCATTAATTTTTCTAGTTTTATCAACTCTCACATAAAGTAAATTATTTTTGTCAGTCTCGAATTTTAACCATGCTCCTCTATTAGGGATAACGCTTGCGTTGTAGGTTCTTCGACCATTTTTATCCAGTTCATCTTTGAAATATACTCCAGGACTTCGAACAATTTGATTAACAATAACTCTTTCAGCACCATTAATGATGAATGTTCCTCTTTCAGTCATTAATGGTAATTCGCCTATAAATACTTCCTGTTCTTTAATTTCCCCCGTCTCTTTATTAATTAACCTGCAAGTTACATACATCTGAGATGCAAATGTAGCATCTCTTCTTTTGGCTTCCTCAACATCATGTCTAGGTCTTTTTAACCTATACTCTTCACCAATAAAATGCAATTCTAATTTACCTGTGTAATCAGAAATAGGGGAAAAATTTTGTAGTTCCTCTATTAAACCCTTTTCCAAAAACCATTTAAAGCTTGCTCTTTGTACTTCAACTAAATCTGGTAGATAAGTAGCTGTTTTTGCTACCTGTAAAGCGCTACTGCTCATCCAAGAAAACCTGCGATTTGTGAGATTTACTATTTACTTTTAATCTACTTAATAATTAAGTCTTTAACTTTTCACTTGAGATCAACCATTAAATCTCGATTTCAACAAAAAACAATCTAATAAAAGAAGAATTAAATTTTGTTTAATGCTGATAAATCATTAACTGTGTAAGTTAAAGTCAAAAGAATTAAGAAAAATTTCCAGTAATTCCTAATACTAACAGCTGCTACGTCAAATTAACAAGTCAAATTTAAACAAATCTTCAGCATTCTTAGATGACTCTTTAGCAATTGTGATTAATTCAGTTGATCTTAAATTTGCCATAAAATTGGCAACATTTTCAACAAATGCAGGTTCATTTCTTTTACCCCTATGGGGAACAGGAGCCAAAAATGGTGAGTCAGTTTCAATTAAGTATTTATCATTTGGGACGATTTTGGCACACTCATGAATTTCATATGCTTTTGGGAAAGTTACTATTCCACTAAAACTGATGTAAAATCCAAGATCTAAGAATTGTTTCATTTCTTTAGGGGTTCCTGTCCAACAATGAAGTACACCATCAGGACATTTTCCTTTTTTGGAGAGATCACTACATATCTCAATCATTTCATTTGCAGCATCTCTGCAATGGATAATTACAGGCAATTTAAGTTCGTAAGCTAACTCCATTTGCGGAATAAGTGCTTCTATTTGCTGAATTTTATTCTCATTTTTAAAAAAATCTAAGCCTAATTCCCCAATAGCTACAACTCTTCTATCTTCTTGAGCTGATTTTCTTAAAAGAGATTTTGAACTTTGTTCCCATTTTTTTGCTTCTAGCGGATGCAAACCAACTGAATAATAAATTTCATTAAATTCGTTAGATAATTTTTTCAACTTTGGAATTTCTGTTAATTCACAACAGGCATGAACTAATTTTTTTACACCTTTTGAACGCAATCTTAAAACAACATCTTCAAGATCTCTTTCAAAATTTTCAAATATTAAATGACAGTGCGAGTCTATGAGTTCAAAATCGCTCATAATTATTTTCTACCTTTTACTTTGACGTAAGAGTAGTTTTTACAAAATTGTTAATTTTGGATTTTCTATTAGCCCCATTGTTTTTATGAAGAACATTTTTTTTAACAGCTTTATCTATTAAACTAAAGGCTTTGTTAAGGCTTGTTTGAACTAAATTTTTATTTTCCTCATTTGGGTCTTTTTTATATTTTTCGCAATTTTCTAAAGTCTTTTTCGTCAAAGTTCTTACTGTAGATTTGTATGACTTATTGATTAAACGATTTCTTTCAGCAATTTGGATTCTCTTTTTTGCAGATTTGTTATTGGCCACTGAGTATACATTAATATAAGACTCCAATCATAACAAATAGATCGACTACTAATCAATCATATATAATTTAAAGAGTTATTAAATTGGTCTGGAGCCTTTCAATTTGAAAAATTAAGAACATGAAGATCATTAATAATAAAGAAGACGCTATCCAAGAATTAAAAAGGATTTCTACTCGAACTAACTCAGAAAACAATGACAAAATCACTGCAATAGTCGAAGAAATTCTTCGAGAGGTAAAAAATTATGGAGATAAAGCAGTGGGAAAATATACAAAAAAGTTTGATGGATTCGACCCTGACCCTATGCAAGTGAGCGCGGATCAAATAAAAAATGCATGGGATGAAATTGATAACAATTTGAAGCGCTCACTTGAGGTGGCTCATAAAAGAATTCAAAAATTCCATGAAAAAGAAATTCCTCAATCTTTCACAATAAAAGGTGAATATGGTGATATAGTCCAAAGAAGATGGAGACCAGTTAAAAATGCAGGCATTTATATTCCTGGAGGAAGAGCTGCTTATCCAAGTACTGTATTAATGAATGCAATACCTGCAAAAGTAGCAGGAGTAGAAGAAATTATAATGGTATCTCCTGGGAATAAAGAAGGGGAAATAAACAAAACTGTTTTAGCTGCAGCTTACTTATCAGGGATCAATAAAGTATTTAGAATCGGAGGAGCTCAAGCAATTGGTGCTTTAGCATTTGGCACAAATCAAATCAATAAAGTTGATGTTATTTCAGGTCCTGGGAATATCTATGTTACAACTGCGAAAAAACTCATTTATGGCTCTACAGGGATTGATTCTTTAGCTGGTCCAAGTGAAATATTAATCATTGCAGATGAAACAGCTCAAAGCACTCACATTGCCTCTGATCTACTAGCTCAAGCAGAACATGATCCTTTAGCTTCATCAATACTAATAACTACTTCAAAGAACCAGGCAAAAGAAGTTTTAGAAGAACTTTATAAAATAATAGATAATCATCCAAGAAAAGAAATTTGCATACAATCAATAAAAAATTGGGGTTTAATTGTGATTTGCGAGAATTATGAATCATGTGTTGAACTAAGCAATAACTTTGCCCCTGAACACCTAGAAATTCTTACTATAAATTCAAAACAAATTCTTTCAGGTATAGAGAATGCAGGAGCGATATTTTTAGGAAAATGGACACCTGAAGCTGTTGGAGATTATCTTGCTGGACCAAATCATACTTTACCCACATCAGGGAATTCTAGATTTAGCGGTTCTTTGGGGGTTGAAACTTTTATGAAAAATACTTCAATCATAGAATTTAATGAAGAAAGTTTAAAAGATAATAGCCTTGATATTATTAATCTTGCTAAAAGTGAGGGTTTACATAGCCACGCTAACTCAGTACGAATAAGATTTGAAGATTAGCTAGCTCTTGAGGGCGAGTAAACTACTGGAGTGTTGTTTTTGAATTTACCAACTAATACTTTGTCTGTAAGATCAACGAATAATCCATTTTCTAATACTCCTGGAATATTGTTAATCGTCATTTCAATATCTTTTGGATTCTTAATACCATCATTAAATAATACATCTAAGATGAGGTTGCCTTGGTCAGTAACAACTGGGCCAGCTTTTTTAGTAGCCATTCTTAAAGAAGAACTGCCATTCATTTCTGAAATCACTTCCTGAACTTGCTTCCAAGCATTTGGAAGAACTTCTACAGGTAGAGGGAAAGATTTATTTAGATTTTGTACAAGTTTAGTTTCATCAACAACAATCAACAATTGATCAGCCTTAGATGCCACTAACTTTTCTCTAACATGGCATGCTCCTCCTCCTTTTATTAATTGAAATCCTGGATCAACTTCATCTGCTCCATCAATAGCTAAATCGATTTGAGATACAGAAGCTAAATCGATAAGAGGGATATCAAGTTCAAGCGCTAAAACTTCTGATTGAAAAGAAGTTGCAACACCTCTTATATTTTGAAGTTTTCCAGAACGAATTTCATCCGCAAGGCTTTTTATCATTAACGCAGCCGTAGATCCAGATCCTAATCCGAGAATCATGTCACTCTTTACTTCCCTTATTGCTGCATCAGCGACTATCTGTTTCATTTGAGTTTGTGAATCCAAAATCTTTTCTCTAATTGTTATAGATTATTAAATTTCAATGGGTGCTTTATGTCAAACCTGGGAGAGGTTCTGGTTTGATATTTATCTGTATCTCTTTATTATCTCTCAAAATATTTAAAAGGAATACTTTTCCTATCTGAGCTTTTTCTACTTCATCTAGTAAAGCTTTAGGTTCTTTTATAGAGATATTTTCTGCTGCTATAACTAAATCTCCTCTTCTTAAACCAGCTTTTTCAGCTGGGCTATTAGGTATTACTGATTGAATAAGAGCTCCATTTCTTTCAGGTAATTGAACTAGTGAATTGGGATCTCGATTATGCTCTTTTGCGATTCTAGGATTTAAAGAAATCAATTGTACCCCTAAGTATGGATGAATAACTTCCCCATTTTTAAGAAGCTGATCAGAAACAACTTTAGCTAAATTGATAGGAATAGCAAAACCTAGACCAGCTCCAGGGCCACTTCTTACTAATGTATTAATTCCTATTACCTCACCATTGGAATTAATAAGTGGTCCGCCAGAATTACCTGGATTTATTGCCGCATCAGTCTGAATAAGATCCAGCCTTTTATCTGAAAATCCTAAACTATTAATATCTCTATGTAGGCTGCTAACAATCCCCAAAGTAACTGTTTTTTCAAGACCATAGGGAGTACCAAGAGCTATTGCCCAATCGCCAACTTCAAGATCTTCAGAATTTCCAAGTGGAGCAAAACCAGAATAAGCATCTTCATCAATTTTTACTAAAGCTAGATCAGTTACTACATCTGTGCCCAAAACTTGACCATCACAAATAGATCCATCTGCCAAAGTAACTGAAACATCATCTACTCTTTCTACAACATGTGCGTTTGTAAGAACCAAACCATTCTCATTAATAATCACTCCAGATCCTTGTCCTCTCTCTCTTTCAGGAGTAATTCCTTGCTCACCAAGTAAATCCCTTAATAAGGGGTCAAGTAAGGTAGGATCAAATTGTTGCCTCTCTACCAATCGCTCAGTATCAATTTTTACAACTGCAGGGCCAACATTTTTTACTGCAGATGATACGAAATTATGACTTTCAAAAGAAGTTAAAGCTAAAACTTCAGCATTTTGAAAGAAATTTAGTAAACAAAAACAAATAATAATGAATATTTGGATTAAATTAATAAATTTAACCTTGAGATACTTCATTTAATTAGTAGTTTTGAATATTTGATAAATCTAATTGAAGAAAAATTTTATTGTTGTTTTTTTGTTTACATCCATAAAATACAAATTTTTAAATTTTTCTATAGAAAAAATTTCTTAATATGTGAGAATAAATTTTAAATAAATTTATAAGTAAACTTGAATAAAGAAAACAAAAGTAAATTAGAAGCCCTTTTAGAAAAAGTTGCTAATGAATGGGATTTAGAAATCTACGCATTAAAAATATCAACTAATCAAAATCCAATTGTTATTGAAGTAACTATAAAAAAAACTAATGGAGATGACATTTCCTTAGATGATTGTGCGTTATTTAATACCCCAGCATCTGAAGAAATAGAAAAATCAAATCTTTTAAATTGTTCATATGTGTTAGAAATTAGTAGTCAAGGGGTCAGTGATGAATTAACCTCAGAAAGAGACTTCAAAACTTTTAAGGGTTTTCCAGTTAATGTTGAGTTAAACCAAAAGAATTCAAAAATAAAATTCCTAAACGGTTTACTTTATGAAAAGTCTAATGATTATTTAGCCATTAACATAAAAGGTAGGATAAAGAAAATCCCTTTAGATGAAGTATTAAAAATTAGTCTTTGTACCTTAAAAGATTAATTATTTTTCAACCATTATTCCATTTTCCCATCATAGATGGCATTAGTTATTCTCCCAGGTTTAAACAATCTTATTGAAGACATTAGTGAGGAAAAAAAGTTACCTCCTAATATCGTTGAAGCAGCCTTGCGCGAAGCTTTATTAAAGGGGTACGAAAAATATAGAAGAACTTTTTACATTGGAGTTAACCAGGATCCATTTGATGAAGAGTACTTTAGTAATTTTGATGTTGGACTAGATCTAGATGAGGAAGGTTATAGGATCTTATCAAGTAAAATAATTGTAGAAGAAGTTGAAAGCGAAGATCATCAAATATCGTTAGTAGAAGTTAAACAAGTAGCTGATGATGCTCAAATAGGTGACACGGTTGTTTTAGATGTTACTCCAGAAAAAGAGGATTTTGGACGAATGGCTGCTTCAACAACAAAGCAAGTCTTAGCCCAAAAATTAAGAGATCAACAAAGAAAAATGATCCAGGAAGAATTTGCAGATTTAGAAGATCCTGTTTTAACTGCAAGAGTTATAAGATTTGAAAGACAATCAGTAATAATGGGAGTTAGTTCGGGTATTGGTAGACCTGAAGTGGAAGCCGAACTTCCTAAGAGAGATCAATTACCAAATGATAATTATAGAGCTAATGCAACTTTCAAAGTATTCTTAAAAGAAGTTAGCGAAATAGCCAGAAAAGGACCACAACTTTTTGTAAGCAGAGCAAATGCTGGATTAGTTGTTTATTTATTTGAAAATGAAGTACCAGAAATTCAAGAAGGTACAGTAAAAATTGTTGCTGTTTCAAGAGAAGCAAATCCTCCTTCAAGAGCTGTTGGGCCTAGGACAAAAGTAGCTGTTGATAGCATCGAACAAGAAGTGGACCCTGTAGGTGCTTGTATTGGAGCGAGGGGAGCAAGAATCCAACAAGTAGTAAATGAATTAAGAGGAGAAAAAATTGATGTTATTAAATGGTCATCTGACCCAATACAGTATATTTTAAATTCTTTAAGCCCTGCGAAAGTTGATCTCGTAAGACTTGTTGACCCAGAAGGTCAACACGCGCATGTATTAGTTCCTCCCGATCAATTGAGTCTCGCAATAGGTAGAGAGGGACAAAATGTAAGACTTGCAGCAAGATTAACTGGTTGGAAGATTGATGTTAAAAACTCACATGAATACGATCAAGAAGCAGAAGATGCTGCAGTCTCTGAATTAATAATTCAAAGGGAAGATGAAGAGAATCTCCAGCGAGAAGCTGAGCTTAGATTAGAAGCAGAACAAGCTGAGCGTGCTGCGGAAGATGCAAGATTAAGAGAGCTTTATCCCCTTCCTGAAGATGATGATGAATATGGACAAGAAACATATGAACAAGAGACCTTCTCAAATAGTGATCAATTAGAGACTGTTCAAGATATTGAAATATCAGCCAAAGAGGAGAGAAAAAAGTGATACGACAAACCCCTGTTTTGCGTTTATGCATTTCATGTAGAAAAACATATGACAGGATACATCTTATAAAGATTACTAAAGATCATAAGCAAGGTATTATGTTTCAAAAGGGTATGGGGCGATCAGCCTACATTTGCAAGTCAAAAAAATGTATCTCAGATTCCAAAATCAAAAAAAAGCTTCAAAAAGCTTTAAAAACATCTTTAGAACCTGAATTTATTGATATTTTTGAAAAAGAAATTACAAGCTACGATGACTATCCCAATAAGGGAATATAATTAAATTAAATCCTCTTTAATTTTCAAAAAGAGTACAAATCAGATTAAATGACTATCAGCGATAAAATCAGAATTTATGAACTTTCCAGAGACTTAAATCTGGACAATAAAGATATATTGGATGCCGCTCAAAAACTTTCAATTTCTGTAAAAAGCCATAGCAGTTCAATTAGTGCAGAGGAAGCAAAAAAAATAAAAAATCTTATCAATAAAAAGAATTCAGATAAAAAAATACTCTCTATCAAGAAACCTTCAATTAAAAAAGATAATTACATAAAAAATAAACAAGAAGAATCTTCTGAAATCTCTTCTATAAAAGAAAGACGTCCAAAAGATAATTTAAACAAAAAGCCACTATTAATTAAACCTCTGAATAAGCCTGAGAGCCTAAACAAAATATCAAATCAACCTAAAAATCTCAATAAACCCACAATCACTAATAGTTCACAGTCTCAAGCAAATCCCACAAATATAAATATTCAAACTTCACAAAATCTCAACCAAGATAAAAAAACTCTCCGAAATAACACAACCTCAACTATAAAAAATCCTTCAAAACCCCCTGTCCCTATTAAACTTATTGCTAAACCAAAAAATATTAATAATAATGTTAAATCTAATAACTCTTCTCAAAACACCTACAGTTCAGGGGGGAAAAGACAAATACCAAATAAACCTGACCAAAATTCCAACAAATCAAAAACAACAAATATTAATAACAGAACGTCCCCCCCTGAGCTCGTAGGAGCTCCAATTAGAAGGAGCGGACCCAATCAGCAAAATAATAATCAAAATACTTCTTTTAAACAAACTTTCCCAAATAAACCTGGTACGCCCAACAGACCTGGCATGCCCAATAGACCTGGATTAAGAAACAAACCATCAGATCAAAACAGACCTGGATCTTTCAATAGACAAGCCAATGCAATTAGGCCAGGAGCTCCCAATAGACCTGGCATCTCAAATAGGCCTGGATTAAGAAACAAACCATCAGATCAAGGCAGACCTGGATCTTTCAATAGACAAGCCAATGCAATTAGGCCAGGAGCTCCCAACAGACCTAGCATGCCTAATAGACCTGGGTCTAAATTTAATGGTCAAAAGTCACCTGGAATTAGAAAGCCAGTATCACCTAATGAACTCTTACAACTTCAAAAAAACAACAAATCTGGGAATGATAAACAAGTTATAAAGAATAATGAAAAACAAAATGTTGATACAACTAAACAGAAGGCTAAAGCTCCAAATAGTCGTCCAAATACTGCCCCTAATTCAAAAAAACCAACCCATAGAACATTTTCAAATAATTCTAAAAAACCAGGAAAGTCAGACTGGGACGATAGCGCAAAACTTGAAGCATTAAGAAGCAAAAATAACCAAAAACAAAGACAAAAAGTACATATTATCGGTGAGAATGATGATTCATTAACATCTGAAACTAGTGGATATTCAGGTGAAAAAATTTCAATCTTATCAGCTAGTTTGGCTCGTCCAAAGAAAGAAAAATCTGATGAATCCAAATCTCAAAAAACTATAAAACAATTTAAGAAGAAGAAGAAAGAAACTACCAGGCAAAGGCAGAAAAGAAGAGCTATGGAGTTAAAGGCTGCTAAAGAAGCCAAACAAGTTAGGCCTGAAATGATAATTGTTCCCGAAGATAATTTAACAGTTCAAGAATTAGCTGATAAATTAAGTCTTGAAAGTTCTGAAATAATCAAATCTCTCTTTTTTAAAGGAATAACTGCAACTGTTACTCAATCACTCGACTTAGCAACTATTGAAACAGTAGCAGAAGAATTTGGGGTACCTGTTTTGCAAGATGATATACAAGAAGCTGCTGAAAAAACAGTAGATATGATTGAATCTGAAGATATTCATAATCTTATTAGAAGACCACCTGTTATTACCGTAATGGGGCATGTAGATCATGGCAAAACAAGTCTTTTAGATTCCATTAGAGAATCAAGAGTAGCTTCGGGGGAAGCAGGGGGCATCACTCAACACATAGGAGCTTATCAAGTTGAATTTGAACATGAATCTCAAAAGAAAAAATTAACTTTTCTTGATACCCCAGGTCATGAAGCCTTTACTGCAATGAGAGCAAGGGGTACAAAGGTTACAGATGTAGCCGTTCTTGTAGTTGCAGCAGATGATGGTTGCAGACCTCAAACACTAGAAGCTATTAGTCATGCAAGAGCTGCAAAAGTACCAATTGTTGTTGCAATAAATAAAATTGACAAAGAAGGGGCATCTCCAGACAGAGTCAAGCAGGAACTATCCGAAAAAGATTTAATTGCTGAAGATTGGGGAGGAGATACAGTGATGGTTCCAGTAAGTGCTATCAAAAAACAAAACATCGATAAATTACTCGAAATGATTTTATTAGTTTCAGAGGTAGAAGATCTACAAGCTAACCCTGATAGATTTGCAAAAGGTACTGTAATTGAAGCCCACTTAGACAAAGCCAAAGGACCTGTAGCTACTTTGTTAGTACAAAATGGGACTTTGAAATCTGGAGATGTTTTGGCTGCGGGTTCAGTCCTTGGAAAAATTAGAGCAATGGTTGATGAACATGGTGATAGAATCAAAGAAGCAGGACCATCATTCCCTGTGGAAGCACTAGGATTCAGTGAAGTCCCTACTGCAGGAGATGAATTCGAGGTTTACCCTGATGAGAAAACTGCTCGAGCCATTGTTGGAGAAAGGGCAACAGATGCTAGAGCAACGAAATTAGCTCAGCAAATGGCCTCTAGAAGAGTCAGCTTATCATCCTTATCAACTCAAGCAAATGATGGAGAACTCAAGGAGTTAAACTTAATACTCAAAGCTGATGTACAAGGAAGTGTTGAAGCGATATTAGGATCACTAGAACAATTACCAAAAAATGAAGTTCAAGTCAGAGTTCTACTTTCTGCTCCTGGAGAAATAACTGAGACAGATATAGATCTTGCTGCTGCATCTGGGTCAGTAATCATTGGGTTTAACACTTCATTGGCTTCTGGTGCGAAAAGAGCAGCTGATGCTAATGATGTTGACATAAGAGAATATGAAGTAATCTATAAACTCTTAGAAGATATTCAATTGGCCATGGAAGGTCTACTTGAACCCGATCTTGTCGAAGAATCATTAGGTCAAGCCGAAGTTAGAGCAACTTTCGCAGTCGGTAAAGGAGCAATTGCGGGCTGTTATATACAAACTGGCAAATTACAAAGGAATTGTTCCCTGAGAGTTGTTAGATCAGATAAAGTAATATTTGAAGGTAATTTAGACTCTCTAAAAAGGGCTAAAGATGATGTAAAAGAAGTAAATACAGGATTTGAATGTGGAGTTGGCTGCGATAAATTTTCTTCATGGATTGAAGGAGATCTAATAAAAGCATTCAAATTTGTTACTAAAAAGAGGACCTTATCACAATAATTAAACATCTAGCTTATTAATCTTTATTTCTGTCAAGACTTAATAAAGTAGGAAATAATACACAAGCACCCAACTGTATGAGAAGGTTATTTTTCTGTAATTCAGTTCCGCTTGCAATTTTGGAAAGCATTATTAGAAGTCCCAAAAATGCAGAACCGCTAAAAGCGATCCACAATATTCTTCTCAATCCCTTGAAAGGAGCTTGGGATTCCTTTAATAATTTCTTTTTTAATTCAGGATCTATTTTTGACATAAATTCTTTAAATTATAGAATTAATTCTATATGAAATATTCAATATTTAATATTGCCGGTGTAGCTCAGCGGTAGAGCAACTGTCTCGTAAACAGTAGGTCATTGGTTCAATTCCAATTATCGGCATTTAAAAAGCAAATTTAAACTATGATGATTACTATATTTTCGTTTGTATTTTCTTTGAATTTTTAATTTCTCCAAATTAGTAATAAAGTAGTTAGATTCTTAAAGAAATATATTCATTAAATTTCATGACATGAATTTTAATTTGAAGTTCGAAAAATTAAATAAAAAAAATTACCAAAGAAAGCACTATGGGAAAATCCTCACTGTAAGACTGCCATGTAATCCAATATTTCCAATAGGACCTATTTATCTAGCAGACCATATTCATAAATGTTTTCCAAGTATAGAGCAGCAATTCATTGATCTAGCAATAATTCCATCTAATAAAGTCTCCAAATATTTATCTAGAAAAATTGATCAATTTAGACCACATCTAATCATTTTTTCATGGAGAGATATACAAATTTATGCACCTGTTGATGGTAGAAGTGGAAATCCCCTGCAAAACTCTTTTGAAGTTTTCTACTCAAAAAACATCCTTAAAAAAATTAGAGGTTCCTGGGGAGGATTAAAATTGATTGCTTCTCATTATGGAGAAATATATAGAAATACTTCTTTAGTCAAGATGGGACTAAAAAGAGCACAAAAATACAACAAAAATGTAAAAGTAATTTTAGGAGGTGGAGCTGTTAGTGTCTTCTATGAACAATTGGGGAATCTACTCCCAAAAGGAACTGTAGTTTCAGTTGGAGAGGGAGAAAATCTCATAGAAAAAATCATTAGAGGTGATTCAATAAAGGAGGAGAGATGTTACGTTGCTGGACACAAACCTCGGAACAAATTAATACATGAACAACCTTCAGGCACTGTTAAAACTGCCTGCAACTATCAATATATTAAATCAATATGGCCTGAATTCAATTGGTATATAGAAGGTGGAGACTACTACGTAGGGGTGCAAACAAAAAGAGGTTGTCCTCATAATTGTTGTTTCTGTGTTTATACAGTTGTGGAGGGGAAGCAGGTTCGCGTTAATCCTGTTAACGAAGTGATCAAAGAAATGAAGCAATTATATGATCTTGGAGTAAGAGGATTTTGGTTCACTGATGCACAGTTTATTCCAGCCAAAAAACATATTGAAGATGCAAAAACACTTTTGCAAGCAATTAAGGACCAAGGGTGGGATGATATTAATTGGGCTGCATACATCAGAGCTGATAATATTGATGCTGAGCTAGCTCAGCTTATGGTTGATACAGGTATGAGCTATTTTGAAATAGGTATCACGTCGGGATCTCAAGAACTCGTTAGAAAAATGAGATTAGCTTATGACCTTGAAACTGTATTAAATAATTGCAGAATGCTAGTCAAATCAGGTTTCAAGAATCACGTTTCAGTTAATTATTCATTTAATGTTTTTGATGAAACGCCTAGTACCATAAGACAAACAATTGCTTACCATAGAGAATTAGAAAATATTTTTGGTAAAGGTTTAGTTGATCCAGCTATATTCTTTATAGGTTTGCAACCTCATACTCTACTTGAGAAATATGCATTGGAACATAAAATTTTGAAGCCAAATTATAATCCAATGAGCATGATGCCCTGGACAGCGCGAAAACTTCTTTGGAATCCAGGCTCACTAGGGAAAAAACTTGGTCAGGTTTGCTTAGAAGCTTTTGCTAATTCAGAAGATGAATTTGGCAAAACAGTTATCGATATTCTTGAAAGAGAATATGGGAAGACCTCCTTAAATGAATCCTTAAAAGTCCGTCCCTTATCAGAAAGGAAATTAGCTCATTCTAAATAATAAATTGAATCCTTATTAATCCTCTTTCTCAATTGAACTAGAAATTCCTTTAGATTTTAATGATTCTGAGTAGAATTCTGCTGGCTCTAAATCACAAACAATTACCAAACCTACACCCGTATTGTGGGCCTCAAGCATTATGGCAATGGCATCTTGTTCGCTTAATTGCGGCACAACTTCTCGTAATGAAGTAGTTACATACTCCATAGAATTAACTGGGTCATTATGGAGTAAGACCTTATATTTTGGAGACTTATTTTTTAATTCAACAGGGTTCTTTTCAATCACTGCTGAATTATTATTTACACTCTGTTCTAACTTTATAGATAGCATTAAAATTTTAGATTCTAAAATTTAATTATATATTAATTATTCTTTCCATGGCATTAATGACGTTTGATCGTGAGTTAAATGCTGACAAACGAAAATAACCTTCTCCTGACAATCCAAATCCGCTCCCAGGTGTTCCCACTACACTAACTTTTTGAAGAAGGAAATCAAAAAAGTCCCAAGATGTCATTTTATCAGGGACTTTAATCCAGATATAAGGAGCATTGTCCCCACCATAAACTTTATATCCTGCGTTCTGAAGTTTATTTTTCATGATTTTTGCATTTTCCATATAAAAATCAATTAAACCTTTAACCTGTTTCTTTCCTTCAAGAGAATAAACAGCCTCTGCTCCTTTCTGAACCACATAACTTACTCCATTGAACTTTGTAGATTGTCGCCTATTCCAAAGAGACCATAAGTCTATTTCCTCATTTGTTGAGCTCAAACCTTTGAGATTTTTAGGTATTACTGTAAAAGCACATCTAACTCCTGTGAATCCTGCATTCTTTGAAAAAGATCTAAATTCAATAGCACAATCCTTTGCTCCCTCAATCTCATATATCGAATGTGGAATATCATTATCTTGGATAAATGCTTCATAAGCTGCATCAAAAAGTATCAGAGATTTGTTTTGAAGAGCATAGTCAACCCACTTTTTCAATTCCTTTTTAGTAATAGTTGCTCCGGTCGGATTATTAGGAAAACAAAGATATAAAATATCAACTTTTTTTTCAGGTAGTTTTGGCAGAAAGTTGTTCCCCTCGTTTATTGCAAGATACGTTAATCCTTGATAAGTACCATTTTCAAGAGCATCTCCAGTTCTGCCGGTCATAACGTTACTATCTACATAAACAGGGTAAACAGGATCTGTTACAGCAATTGAATTATCTTCTCCAAGAATGTCTAAAATATTGCTACTATCGCATTTAGAACCATCTGAAACAAAGATTTCTTCAGGTGAAATTTGGCAGCCTCTCGTAATAAAATCATGCTCAGATATTTTTTCTCTCAGCCAAGAATAACCTTGTTCTGGTCCATACCCCCTGAAACTATCTGTTGTTCCCATATCATCTAAAGCTCTACCCATAGCCTCTATGCATGCTCTTGGTAATGGTTCTGTAACATCTCCAATACCAAGTTTAATAATTTCAGCACTCTTATTTGATTGAGAATATATTTTTACCCTTTTAGCAATTTCAGGAAATAAATAGCCTGCTTTGAGTTTTAAATAATTTTCGTTTACTTGAACCACTTTAGATAAAAATTTCACCAATATAAGAATAATGTATCAACGTGCTTTAATGGTGATTAGATGTTAATATTATATTAGTTATGGTTAATTAAAGAGATAATCATAGCTGTGAATTCAATTTCAATTAGTTTGAAAATCGTTTAAAGCTTTATAAATAGCAGAATTCAATCACTACTAACCTTATTAATTTTAAAATTAGAAAATAATAGCAAAAAAAATTGCATTATTTAAAGATAAATTCTAATTCTTGAATTTAGGTGATTTTCAAAATCCAAATCATTCAGAATCAATTATATGTCTCAGCAAATTATCATCGCTGAGCAGGCTCGAATAGCAGCACTACTCACAGATGATCGAGTTGATGAATTAATCGTCGCACAAGGTCAATATCAAATTGGCGATATTTTTTTAGGAACAGTTGAAAATGTTCTCCCTGGGATTGATGCCGCTTTTATAAATATTGGTGAAAGTGAGAAAAATGGATTCATTCATGTTTCAGATTTAGGTCCACTAAGACTAAAAAAAGGGGCATTTGGAATAACTGAATTACTAGAACCAAAACAAAAAGTTCTAGTACAGGTAGTAAAGGAACCAACAGGATCTAAAGGTCCCAGACTAACCGGTAGTATTTCAATCCCAGGAAAATATTTGATATTACAGCCATATGGCCAAGGAGTAAATATTTCGAGAAAAATAAATACAGAAACAGAACGAAGCCGTTTGAAGGCTCTTGGGGTTTTAATAAAACCACCCAGCACAGGCTTGTTATTTAGAACAGAGGCTGAAAAGATAAGAGAAGAACTTTTAATTGAAGATTTAGAACAATTAATTCAACAATGGGAAAATGTACTAAAAGTTTCTGAGGCTTCTAATCCGCCAAATTTAGTAAAAAGAGATGATGATTTCCTTCTTAAGATCTTAAGAGATCATATAAAAGAATCAACTAAAAACGTAATTATAGATAGTAAATTGTCAGTTGCAAGGGCAAAAGATTTTTTAAAAAATTATGAATCTGATATAGATATTGAATTGCACGATAACAATTTAAACCAACATATTTTCGAAAAGTACGAAATTAAGAAAACAATTCAAAAAGCTCTCCAACCTAGAGTGGATCTTCCTTCAGGAGGTTATATCATTATCGAACCTACTGAAGCTTTAACAGTAATCGATGTAAACTCTGGATCATTTACAAGATCAGCGAACTCAAGACAAACCGTTTTGTGGACTAACTGCGAAGCAGCAGTTGAAATCTCAAGGCAAATGAAATTAAGAAATATTGGTGGGGTTATAGTAGTAGATTTTATCGATATGGAATCTAGAAGAGATCAATTTCAATTACTTGAACATTTTACTTCAGCAATAAAAGATGATTCTGCTAGGCCTCAAATAGCTCAGCTTACTGAATTAGGCTTAGTAGAGTTAACAAGAAAAAGACAAGGTCAAAATATATATGAATTATTCGGTAAAAAATGTTCTACATGCGATGGTACAGGACATATAGAAAATATATTAAATCACGAAATTTCTAACTTAAAAATTAAAAATGTTGAAAATAAATCTAATCAACCAAAAAATCTGAAATCATTAGATACAGATACTTCTCAATTAACTGATGAGCAGGAAAAAATAATTGACAAAGAATTAATTAACTCCAAAGACCTAAGTAAAGAGAATTCTTCTAATAAAAAAGAAAAAGAAAATGATAATGATAATTTGAACCAATCAAGTTCAAGAGAAAAAAATATAATAACGGTT
Source organism: uncultured Prochlorococcus sp. (assembly GCA_902591275.1). Taxonomy (GTDB): domain Bacteria; phylum Cyanobacteriota; class Cyanobacteriia; order PCC-6307; family Cyanobiaceae; genus Prochlorococcus_A. The sequence goes on from CACJAC010000002.1 coordinate 30,360, forward strand.
GATCTTTCTAATGAAGAAAAAATTGTTTTCAGTCAATTAGGTATTAATCCACTTATAAAGTTAGGGAAAGAATATCTCACAAGCAATAATTTTGTACGTTTAAAAGAAAGTAATAGAGAAGAGGAAAAACCAGTAGATAATAAAAAAACAAAAGCAAAACAAATCAAAAAAATCTCAAAATCGGGGGAAGAAAATATTCAAATTAAAATTGAAGCAAATGCAAATTTTAAAGATAAATCAACAAATAAAACTAATGAAAATAATGAAGTTGCATTTCAAGATAAAAAGGATGAAATTGAACTTACAGATGAGCTAAACAATGCAAGAAAAAAAAGAAGAAGATCTTCAGCAATCATTGAATAAAGTATCCGAAGTTGGAATAGATGAAGTTGGAAGGGGTGCAATTTTTGGTCCAGTTTTTGCAGCAGCTGTAGTATTAACTGAAAAGAATAAATTTCTTCTAAAACAATTTGGAGTAACAGATAGTAAAAAACTAACTCCCAAAAAAAGAAAATTACTTTTACCAAAAATTTTATTACTATCTTCAGATTATGGAATTGGACAATCTTCGGCTAGAGAAATAGATAAGTTAGGTATCAGAGTTGCGACAGAACTTTCAATGATAAGAGCTTTAAAAAAATTAAAAGAAAAGCCATCTGAATTAATAATTGATGGCCCCTTATTATTAAGGCCATGGAACGGAATTCAGAAAAACATAGTATCTGGAGACTCAAAGTTTATCTCGATAGCGTCAGCAAGCATAGTTGCCAAAGTTTCTCGCGACAATCTTATGGAGAGGTTAGAAAAAAAATACTCAGGATACTTTCTATTTAAAAATAGAGGTTATGGTACCAGAGAGCACCTTTCATTAATCAAAAAAAATGGAATAACTGAACTTCATAGGAAAAGTTTTTTAAGAAAATCAAATCTTATTTAATTCACACCAATCGAAAAAATCTTTTACGAGTTGCTGTTGAACCCTTGACTTTATACCCAACAAAATCCCATTTAATACCGAATGACCAGTAGACTCCAAAATTTTCCTTGGTACCAGCTTCAGTAGAGGGGGTTGGCTTACAGATACCCCAAGAAGCGCCTCACCTTCTAAACCAATAGAGGTTGCTTCCAAATTCGCTTTCAAAATAAGATTAAAATCATCTATCATTCCTAAACCATCCAATGTACTTTCAAGGGCACTCATTTTTAAATTTCCATCTTTATTTTCTACCGCAATTGAGACAACAGGGTTAATATCTAATTGAAAAACCTTAAAACTTGTTACTGTATACTTATATTTACCTACTCCTTGAGGTACTAATTTTTTGGAGTCAAGCATTGCTCCCACCACTCTTTCTTCTTCCAAAAGATATTTAGAAAGATATTCTTTATTTCGTGTTACAGAAAGCTTGATTTTCTGTTTAGCATCAAAAGACAACAGCATTTTCTATATTCCTCCAATGCTTATTTGATCTCTATTTTTTTTACGATTAATCATGCGCAAACAAGTTGCATATTTAGGTCCTAAAGGAACATACGCAGAAAAAGCAGCTCATATATTATCAAAGCTTGCCAATTTTCAGACTCCTATATTTGTACCATGTAATGGGTTACATTCGGTTATTAAATCAATAGCGTACAACAATTGTGATGCTGCTGTAGTCCCTATAGAAAATTCTGTAGAAGGGGGAGTTACAGCTACTTTAGATGCCCTTTGGAAATTTCCTGAAATTTTTATAAATAAAGCAATTGTTTTACCTATAAAACATGCATTAATTAGTGATGGAGAACTTTCAAACATTTCAGAAGTTTTATCTCATCCTCAAGCATTAGCCCAATGTTCAGAATGGTTAACTGAGAACCTTCCAAATGCAATTCCTCTCCCAACAAATTCAACATCAGAAGCTGTCAATATGGTCAAGGGGAGTAAATTCAGAGCTGCTATCGGTTCAAAATCACTAATTCAAATAGAAGGACTCAAAGAGTTAGCCTTTCCTATTAATGATGTTCCAGGTAATTGCACTAGATTTGTTTTATTGAGTAAGGAATCAAATTCAAATTTGGCTAATATTGCCAGTTTTGCTTTCTCATTAATTTCAAACAAACCTGGTGCTTTGCTTAAAGCTGTAAATTATATTGCAGATTTTGGATTTAATATGAGTAAAATTGAATCGAGACCTTCAAAAAGAGAATTAGGCGAATATATAATTTATGTTGATTTAGAAATCAATAATCAAAATAATATTAAAAATTTTCTTGAATTAAAAAATAAGCTAATGCCACTTTGCAAGAATTTTGTAGATTTTGGAAATTATTTTTCTGAAAATGTCGATCTAGATTAATTTATCCTCTACATTTATAAACTCCAAATTCCATTAAACCTTTTCTAAATGCCCAATTCATGAGAAGTATAGTTGGAATTTCTCTAATCGACTTAACTATCGCAAATGGACCAAGTGACAAAATTACCGAAGGCCTTCTAATGCCTTCAATAATGGAGTCGTACCACGAAGGATTTGTATAAGAATTCCAATTTTCAGAAATAACTCTTCCTGAACTATATTTGTTAATTCTTAGAATGTTACTAAATTTGTTAATGCTAATAAAATTAGGATGCACCCATTGTTCAAGTAATTGTTTAAGAACAAATTTTTCAAAAGATGATGGGGGGTGTGCTTCTAGATCTCTTGAGTTCCAATCAGCTAATGCCAAATATCCTCCGGGTCTTAGAATTCTAAGCATTTCATCTGCAAACCTACTCTTATCATGCATATGTGCACCAGCCTCAACACTCCAGACGGCATCAAATGATCCATCTTCAAATTTCAACTCCAAAGCATCCATCAATTGGAAGTTGCAATTTAGCCCATAAGGAGTAAGTTCTCTTGCTCTTTTAACTTGAGCCGGACTAATTGTAATACCAGTGACATTAAACCCATAATATTCTGCAAGAATCCTTGAACTTCCGCCTATTCCACAACCAACATCAAGTATTCTTGATCCCTTTGGCAATTTATCTAAATCACTCCATTTAACTAATTCATGAACGAACTGAACTTTAGCCTTTCTAAAATCGGTATCTTTTTTTCCTAAGGGATAAAAACCCAAATGTATATGTTCTCCCCACAATCTCTCAAGTAATTTATCTTGGGTCCAAGAATCATATGCAGAAGCTACTGTACTGGAAGAAATATATTTTCTAGCATTATTTCTCCAGATTATAGCTAGGACTAGAAAGGATAAAACTATTAAAAAAAAAGGGAATAATAATTCAAACATTTAATTTTCTTTTATATCAGGAAAACTCTCTTTCAATGCTGTTCTTGCTGCAAGTTGTTTTCTTGTATGATCAAGCATTTCATATTCTCTTTTCAAACGAGTAAAGGTATTTCTTTCCTCAAGAAGTCTTTGCTGTTCCTCCGCAACAGGACCGCCCAAATGAGCTCCTATCCAAAATGATAAATCCATTGGGTTGTCAGGTAATTTATCAGGTAGATTTTTCTTAGTATTAGTCAATTTACTTGTTAAATTAATAACATCACTAAGTGCTTCTTTTACTGAATCTTTTAGAGAATCTAATTTTTGAAAATCATCAATATTCTCATCACTAATCCAACTAACCATCGCAGAACAAAATGGCGTAGAACGGGTAATTTCTAAGACTTGAAATCTTTGTTGGCCTAGAGTGATGATATTACTTCTCCCATCCTCTGCAGTTTGATGTTTTATTATTTGTGCACAACATCCAACATTAGCCATACTTTTAGTAGTTGGATCCCACTTAATAACTCCAAACATAGAATCGCTCTCAAGAACAGACTGGAGCATGATCCTATATCTTGATTCAAAAATATGTAAAGGTAAGACTTCTTGAGGAAAAAGGACTACCTCTGGCAAAGGAAATAGAGGTAATTCCCTTACTGAGAGTTCTCCCATTTATACCTCATTTAATTCTTTTTATACTAAACAATTTAGGGCAGTTTCGGGATTAATTAAAGTTTAACTTCTATATCTACACCACTAGGAAGATCTAACTTCATTAGGGCATCAATAGTTTTTGCAGAAGGACTATAAATATCAATTATTCTACGATGTGTTCTTGTTTCAAAATGCTCTCTTGAGTCTTTATCAACATGTGGTGATCTTAAAACACAATAGATTTTCCTTTTAGTAGGTAAAGGTATGGGACCTATCGCTGATGCAGCAGTAGTATCAGCAGTTTGGATTATTTTGTCACAAGACAAATCAAGCATTCTTCTGTCAAATGCCTTAAGTCTTATTCTAATTTTTTGTTGTGCAATTGATGCAGTCATAATTTCAAAAAAACTTCTAATAAAGGGTCATACATTAAAATGACCCTTATCCATACATCTATATTAAGTGATTGAGGTTAAATTTTTAAATTTCAAATATATTATTTGAGAATTTTAGAAACGACTCCAGCACCAATAGTACGTCCACCTTCACGGATTGCGAATCGCATACCTTGTTCGATAGCTACTGGACAAATTAATTCTCCAGTCATCTTGATTCTGTCACCTGGCATAACCATTTCAACATTAGAACCATCATCTGAAGTAAAGGCTGTAATTTGACCTGTCACATCAGTTGTTCTGATGTAAAACTGTGGTCTATATCCTGCGAAGAAAGGAGTATGTCTTCCACCCTCTTCTTTTTTAAGAACGTAAACTTCTCCTTCAAACTGAGTATGAGGGGTAATAGATCCTTTCTTAACAAGTACCATTCCTCTCTCAATATCTTCTTTCTGAACGCCACGTAAAAGTAGACCAACATTATCGCCAGCCATACCTTCGTCAAGAAGTTTACGGAACATTTCAACTCCAGTAACAGTTGTTACCCTTGTGTCTCTTATTCCAACTATTTCAACTTCTTCTCCAACCTTTACTTTACCTCTCTCAATTCTTCCAGTAGCCACAGTACCTCTACCAGTAATTGAGAAAACGTCTTCAACTGCCATCAAGAATGGTTTATCAACTTCTCTTTCAGGCTCTGGAATGCTAGCATCAACAGCCTTCATAAGTTCTTCGATCTTAGATTCCCAAGTTGAATCGCCTTCTAGAGCTTTTAAACCAGAAACTTGGACTATAGGAATATCATCTCCAGGGAAGTCATAACTGTCTAACAGTTCTCTAATTTCCATTTCCACAAGTTCAATGATTTCTTCATCATCGACCATATCGCACTTATTGAGTGCAACCACAAGAGCAGGAACTCCAACCTGTTTGGCCAAAAGAATATGCTCCTTTGTTTGAGCCATAGGACCATCTGTAGCTGCACAAACTAGAATAGCTCCGTCCATCTGAGCTGCTCCTGTAATCATGTTTTTTACATAATCAGCATGTCCTGGGCAATCGACGTGAGCATAATGTCTGCCTTCAGTTTCATATTCGACGTGAGCTGTATTGATAGTAATGCCACGCTCTCTTTCTTCAGGAGCACCATCAATGTCTCCATAGTCTTGAGCTTGAGCTTGACCTTTTTTGGCTAATACATTTGTAATAGCAGCAGTTAGTGTTGTTTTTCCATGGTCAACATGGCCAATTGTACCTATGTTGACATGTGGTTTGTTCCTTTCGAACTTCTCGCGAGCCATTTTGAATTAAAGAATCGAGGGTTTAAGAGTGTTTTAGTTTAGAGATCAGGAGTTGCCCTGATTCTTGGAAATGATAGCTTCAGCAACATTACGAGGAACTTCCTCATAATTTGCGAACTCCATTGAAAATATACCCCGACCTTGAGTCATTGATCGGAGTTGAGTGGCATAACCGAACATTTCGGCTAAGGGCACTTTGGCCTGTACCTTAGACAATCCATCATCAACAGATTGTCCTTCTACTTGACCTCTTCTAGAAGAAAGATCACCAATTACAGATCCAAGAAAGTCGTCAGGACTTTCGACCTCAACTTTCATCATAGGCTCTAAAAGAACAGGATTGCATTTTTTAACCCCGTCTTTAAAAGCCATGGAACCTGCAATTTTGAAGGCCATTTCAGATGAGTCTACATCGTGGAATGAACCATCGACTAGTGTTACTTTTACATCAATGAGTGGATAACCGGCAAGAACACCAGATTCACAGGTTTCTTTCATTCCATTAGATGCAGGTCCAATATACTCTTTTGGTACAGCACCACCAACAATTTTGTTTACAAATTCGAATCCTTTACCAACTTCAGCAGGTTCCATTTCAATAATTACATGACCATATTGGCCTTTTCCTCCAGTTTGCCTTGCATATTTACCTTCACCTTTAGAACTAGACCTAATGGTCTCTCTATATGAGACCTGAGGTGCTCCTATATTTGCTTCAACTTTAAATTCCCTTAACATTCTGTCAACAAGGATTTCTAAGTGCAACTCGCCCATACCTGCAATAACAGTTTGATTTGTCTCAGGATCTGTACTTACCCTAAAAGTGGGATCCTCTTCAGACAAAGCAGTTAGAGCTTTTGATAATTTTTCCATATCACCTTTTGTTTTGGGTTCAACAGCCACCGAGATAACTGGTTCAGGGATAAACAATGTCTCCAAAACTATAGGATCATCTGTGTTACATAAGGTGTCACCAGTTGTTGTGTTCTTTAAACCTAATACAGCGCCTAAATCCCCAGCCCTCAATTCATCAACCTCCTCTCTTTCATCTGCCTTAAGGATCACTAATCTAGAAATTCTCTCTTTGGCATCCTTAGTAGAATTCATTACATAACTTCCCTTCGAAAGAACACCTGAATACATTCTTACAAAAGTTAATTTCCCATAGGGATCTGACATCACTTTGAAAGCTAATGCACTGAAAGGAGCATTATCATCTGAAGGTCTAACATCTTCTTTGCCGCTTGGTAAAACACCTTGAATTGGTTTTACATCAACTGGAGCTGGCAAGTAATCAACTACAGCGTCTAAAACAAGTTGGACTCCTTTATTCTTAAAAGCTGACCCGCATAATACGGGAACCAATCCATGTTTTAAAACCCCTTCTCTAATACCTTTTTTAAGTTGTTCTTCAGATAATTCTTCTGTTTCGAGAAATATTTCTATTAACTCTTCATCATTTTCTGCAACACTCTCCATTAACTTAAATCTCCACTCAGCAGCTTCCTCCTCCATATCAGATGGTATTGGTGCTTCTTCAATATCAGTACCTAAATCGTTTTTGTAAAGATATGCTTTGTTTGCTACCAAATCAATAATGCCTGTGAGATCACCTTCAGCCCCAATTGGTAACTGGATTGGAAGTGCATTTGCCTTTAGTCGATCTTTAATTTGCTTATTAACTTTTAAAAAATCCGCACCAGTTCTGTCCATTTTATTAACAAAAACCATTCTTGGAACAGAGTATCTATCTGCTTGACGCCAAACCGTTTCGGATTGAGGCTGAACCCCACCAACTGCACAAAATACAGCTATAACTCCATCCAACACACGCATTGATCTTTCAACTTCAATAGTAAAGTCAACGTGTCCAGGAGTATCAATAATATTAATCCTATGATCTTGCCAACTAGTAGATATTGCAGCAGCAGTAATAGTTATTCCTCTTTCTCTTTCTTGAGCCATCCAATCTGTTACGGCAGCACCATCATGAACCTCTCCTATCTTATGAACTACACCTGAATAAAACAAAATTCTTTCAGTAGTTGTTGTCTTACCTGCATCAATATGAGCGGCTATACCTATGTTCCTTACTCGTTCTAGGGGAAAGTCGCGTGCCAATTTTAAAGCTCCAAATAAAATAATTTTTGATAAGTGTAGTCCACCCTAAAGCAAACTTTAATAATAATAAACTACTTAAGTACCTTTTGATGAAATTAATATCTGTAATGTGCAAAAGCCTTATTAGCTTCTGCCATTTTATGAGTATCTTCTCTTTTTTTAACGGCACTACCAGTTTCATTTGCTGCATCCATCAATTCGCCAGCAAGTTTTTGGGACATGCTTTTGCCATTTCTTGCTCGTGAGAATGTAACAAGCCATCTTAATGCCATAGCCGTACCCCTCTCTTGGCGAACTTCCATGGGTACTTGATATGTTGCGCCACCAACTCTTCTAGCTCGTACTTCGACAAGAGGAGTAGCATTTTTTACAGCGGTTTCAAATAATTCCACTGCATTCCCACCCGTTCTCTCGCTTATTAAAGAAAACGCATCAGACAATATTCTTTGAGCTGTAGATTTTTTACCATGTTTCATCAATCGAGAAATCATCATTGAAGCAAGACGACTATTAAATTGAGGATCAGGAAGAACTGGTCTTTTTACTGCTGCATTACGACGTGACATGTTTTAAAAAAAGTGATGTTTAAAAATTAATCTTTTGGAGCTTTTGCTCCATACTTAGATCTGGATTGACGTCTATCTTTGACTCCAGCAGTATCTAAAGTTCCTCTTATTATATGATATCTAACTCCTGGTAAATCCTTGACTCTTCCACCTCTAAGTAATACTACAGAATGTTCTTGTAAATTATGTCCAATCCCAGGAATATAAGCCGTTACTTCGAAACCAGAAGTTAATCTAACCCTAGCAACTTTTCTCAAAGCTGAATTAGGCTTCTTCGGTGTTGATGTATAAACTCTTGTGCATACCCCTCTTCTCTCAGGGCAAGCTTTTAATGCAGGAGATTTTGTTTTCTTTGTCAGACGTTTTCTTTCTGAACCTACTAATTGTGAGATGGTGGGCATCTATTAAACTTAAATAAAAATAAACATTTAACCATCATAACCTTTTAAGAGTACTAACTAAAAGTTTTTAAATATATTTTTTTTAAAATTTGTCAAATTAAAATTTTGGTAAATATTCATTATCTTTAGATTTATTTTCAAATTTATTTTTATAATAGAAATACATAAATAACTAAATAGAATTAAATAATCTATGCCAGAGAGTATCAAAAGAATCGTTGGATCATATCAAGATAGTTATTCCCCAAATGGAATAATAGGTGAGAAAGATGCTTGTGGAGTTGGTTTCATAGCCAATATTAAAGGTATAGAAAGCAACTGGATACTTAAACAATCCCTAAAGGGCCTCAACTGCATGGAGCATAGAGGAGGTTGTGGAGGAGATAGTGACTCAGGCGATGGAGCTGGCATTTTATGTTCAATTCCATGGGGTTACTTAGAAAAAGAAGTTAATCAAAAAAATACTCAAGACTTTAATAGAGGTTTAGGCATGGTTTTTATGCCTAATAAAAAAGAAAAAATTGAAGTATGTAAATCAATATGTGATCAAGAAGCAGAAAAATTAAAAGTCAACAAAACATCCTGGAGAAAAGTACCTGTCAATAATGAAATCTTAGGTCCTTTAGCTAAAGCAAATGCTCCGTTCATTTGTCAGTGGATTTTATATATAGATAAAAAAGATCACCAGGATGTGGAAAAGCTTTTATTTCAATTAAGGAAAAGAATTGAGAAAAAAATAAGAGAAACTTTCAAAAACCATGTTGGGGATTGTGAATTTTATTTTGCCTCACTAAGTTCTCAAACAGTTGTTTATAAAGGTATGGTTCGCTCTGAAATATTATCCGAGTTTTATCAAGATCTAAAAGAAGAGAGTTTTAAAGTTTCATTTTCTGTTTATCATCGTAGATTTAGTACTAATACACTTCCAAAATGGCCACTAGCTCAGCCCATGAGATTCTTGGGTCATAATGGAGAAATAAATACTCTCCTAGGTAATATTAACTGGGCTAAAGCATCAGAAACACACATAGATGATTTTTGGGGAGAGTTATCTAATGAAATTAAGCCAATCGTAGATATTAATAAAAGTGATTCATCAAATCTTGATGCAACTCTTGAAATCAATATTCGTTCAGGTCAGCCCATTACTGACTCATTATTAAAACTTGTTCCTGAAGCATTTAGAGATCAACCAGAACTTGAGGATAGAGAGTATATAAAAGCTTTTTATGAATATTCTGCAAGCCTACAAGAAGCTTGGGATGGTCCAGCACTCCTTGTATTTGCCGATGGAAATTTTGTCGGAGCAACGCTTGATAGAAATGGCCTTAGACCAGCAAGATATTCAATCACAAATGATGGTTATGTAATAATGGGTTCTGAAACAGGAGTAGTAGAACTTGAAGAAGAAAGAGTAATAGAGAAAGGTCGATTAGGACCGGGACAAATGTTGGCAGTTGATTTTCATCAGCATAGAATCCTAAGAAATTGGGAAGTAAAATCTGAAGCCGCTCAAAGGCATGATTATAAAAATCTTCTCAGTAATAGAAGTATAAAAATTGAAAATAATGAATGGGTTAAAGAGTGTAAACTAAAAGACCTTGAGTTGTTGCAACAACAAACTGCATATGGTTTTTCAGCGGAAGATAATGACCTTATCTTAGATTCAATGGCTTCATTAGCAAAAGAGCCTACTTATTGCATGGGCGACGACATCCCATTAGCAGTTCTTTCATCTAAGCCACATATTTTATACGACTACTTTAAGCAAAGATTTGCGCAAGTTACTAATCCTCCTATTGATCCTCTGAGAGAAAAACTTGTAATGAGTTTAGAGATGCATCTAGGAGAAAGATCTACACCATTTGAAATTAAAGATGCTAAACCTTTTGTTCATTTACAAAGTCCGATTCTTAATGAGGAAGAACTCATTTCCATCAAAAAATCAAAAATTAAATCTCAGACAATTTCAAGTTTGTTTGATTTAGAGGATGGTATTCAAGGCTTAGAGAACCAACTAAAAGCAATCTGTAAACAAAGTGAGCTGTTTATAAAAGAAGGTTGCTCTTTAATTATCATTTCTGATAAGGGAATTAATCCTAAAAAGACTTTTATACCTCCTTTACTTGCTGTTGGAGCAATTCATCATTATCTTCTTAAAAAAGAAATCAGGCTAAAAGCTTCTCTAATAATTGAGACCGGTCAATGTTGGAGCACACATCACTTAGCTTGTTTAATTGGATATGGAGCAAGTGCAGTTTGCCCTTGGTTGACCTTCGAAGCAGGTAGACACTGGTTAAAACATCCAAAAACACAAAAACTCATTGATAGCAAAAAAATAAATCCATTATCAATAGTTGATGTTCAAGAAAATATTAAAAAAGCTTTAGAAGACGGTCTAAGAAAAATTCTCTCAAAAATAGGCATCTCACTTTTATCTAGTTACCATGGTGCACAAATTTTTGAAGCTGTAGGTCTTGGATCTGACTTAATAAAAATTGCTTTTGATGGTACAACAAGTCGTATCGCTGGCATAACATTAAAAGAATTAACTAATGAAACACTTTCAATACATACGAAAGCCTATCCAGAGATCGATTTAAAGAAATTAGAATTTTTAGGATTTGTACAATTTAGAAATAATGGAGAATATCATTCAAATAACCCAGAGATGTCCAAAGTTTTACATTCAGCGGTAAAACAAGGGCCAGGATACGATCATTTTGAAACTTACAAAAAACTTATTAGTAATAGACCGACAACATCTCTTAGAGATTTACTAACAATTAATTCAACAAGAAAAAGTATTCCATTAGAAGAAGTTGAAAGTGTTGAATCAATTTGCAAAAGGTTCTGTACTGGAGGAATGAGTTTAGGTGCTTTATCCAGAGAAGCGCATGAAGTTTTAGCAGTTGCAATGAATAGAATTGGTGGAAAAAGTAATAGTGGAGAAGGAGGAGAAGATCCAGCTCGTTTTAATGTTTTAAATGATATCGATGAAAATACTAAGTCAGCGACGTTGCCATTTATTAAAGGCTTAGAAAATGGAGATACCGCATGCTCAGCTATTAAACAAATAGCATCAGGAAGGTTTGGAGTTACACCTGAATATCTAAGAAGTGGTAAACAACTCGAAATTAAAATGGCTCAAGGTGCAAAACCCGGAGAGGGGGGGCAATTACCTGGTCCAAAAGTTGATTCTTACATCGCAAAACTAAGAAATAGTAAACCTGGAGTAGCTTTAATATCTCCTCCCCCGCATCATGATATTTATTCAATTGAAGATTTAGCTCAACTTATCCACGACTTACACCAAGTTCATCCAAAAGCGAAAGTAAGCGTTAAACTTGTTTCTGAAATTGGTATAGGCACTATTGCTGCTGGAGTAAGCAAAGCTAATGCAGATGTAATTCAAATATCAGGCCATGACGGAGGTACAGGTGCTTCACCCCTGAGTTCTATTAAACATGCAGGTTTACCATGGGAACTTGGTGTTGCTGAGGTTCATAAATCTCTCTTAGAGAATAACCTACGCGAAAGAGTAATTTTGAGAACTGATGGAGGTCTTAAAACAGGCTGGGATGTAGTTATTGCAGCTTTACTTGGTGCTGAAGAATACGGTTTTGGTTCTGTAGCGATGATTGCTGAAGGATGCATAATGGCTCGGGTTTGTCATACAAACAAGTGTCCTGTTGGAGTTGCCACTCAAAAAGAAGAATTAAGAAAAAGATTTAAAGGTATTCCAGAAAATGTCGTCAATTTTTTCTTGTATATTGCTGAGGAAGTAAGACAGATAATGAGTAGTATCGGTGTCTCTAATATGGAAGAACTGATTGGTAATCAAGAATTTCTTTCTGCAAGAAATATCGATCTTCCAAAAACTTCTAATATTGATCTTTCTTCTTTAGTAAATGAAAACTCAACCCCTGATAGATCATGGTTAAAACACTTAAAAACTGCCCATAGTAATGGTTCGGTATTAGAAGACGAATTTTTGTCTGATACTAAATTTATAGATTCAATTAAAAATCACGAAATATTAACCAAAGAAATTGAGATAAAAAATACAGATAGAAGTGTTTGTGCGAAAATATCAGGTGAAATCGCAGAACTTCATGGAAATACTGGCTTCAATGGCGAACTCAACTTAAATTTCAAAGGATATGCAGGACAAAGCTTTGGTGCCTTTTTATTGAAGGGAATGAATGTTCAATTAATCGGAGAAGCTAATGATTATGTTTGTAAAGGAATGAATGGAGGCATACTCACAATAATTCCACCAAAAATAAATGAAATCTCCTCCGAACAAGTAATTCTAGGAAACACCTGTCTTTATGGAGCAACAGGTGGAAAATTATTTGCATTAGGAAAATCGGGAGAAAGATTTGCGGTTAGAAATAGTGGTGCTACAGCGGTAACAGAAGGAGCAGGTGATCATTGTTGTGAATATATGACCGGTGGGAAAGTAGTTATACTAGGTTCCACAGGAAGGAATATTGGTGCGGGCATGACTGGTGGAATAGCCTTTATAATCGATGAAAATAATGATTTAAGTAATAAAGTAAATAAAGAAATAGTAAGCATTCATCAAATAACTTCATCAAAACAGGAAAATATCTTATTGGAAATTATTAGAGAATATCAAGCAAAAACAAATAGCTTAAAGGCTGCCAAAATAATTGAAAATTGGTCTCATTTTAAGAGTACTTTCAAATTAATTGTTCCCCCAAGCGAAGAAGAAATGCTTGGTATAAAAAAAATGTAAATGCCTTTCTTTGTAAAAACTGAGATTATAAAAAAAGAATACTTAATTAATAATGATTTAAAACGAAAAATAATTAACGAACATATTGATTGGGTAAAAAAATTAAAAACAGAGGGAATTAATATTAAAAGTGGCTTTTTGGTAGATGAGTTAAATAGGCCAGGTGACGGCGGATTACTTATTCTTGAGATGAATAACTATAGAAATGCACTAAAAATAATAAAGAATGATCCAATGATTAAAAATGATCTAGTGGAATGGAAATTAAATGAGTGGGTTGATCCAAATAAATGAATATAACTATCTCGGATACTTTTTCATAAGTTTTTGAATCTCTTCAGCATGGTAGCTACTACGAGTTAAAGGAGAACTAACTACTTGCATGAAGTTTAAATCTTTTTCCCCGTACACTTTAAAGTAGTTAAATTTTGAAGGACTTACAAATCTTTTTACAGGTAAATGATTAGGGCCAGGAGATAAATATTGGCCAATAGTAACAATATCAACGAAATTACTTTTTAAATCCTTAAGCAAACTTAAGACCTCCTCGTCTTTTTCCCCTAAACCAAGCATGAAGCCTGACTTTGTATAAATTTTGGGAGAATAGTCTCTGGTTCTTTTAAGCAACTCAAGAGTTCTTTCATATTTACCTTGAGGTCTTACTTTTTTATATAGCGAAGATACAGTCTCAATATTGTGGTTTAAAACATTTGGATTTGAATCAAGAACTTTTTCAAGCGCTTTCCAGTTGCCACAAAGATCAGGTATTAGAAGCTCAATAGTAGTTTCAGGAGATTTTTCTCTTATTTGATGAACACATTGAAAAAATTGAGATGCGCCACCATCCTCAAGATCGTCTCTATTAACTGATGTGATTACAACATGCTTAAGCTTCATTCTAAAAACAGCTTCGGCTAAACGATATGGTTCAGTTGGGTCTAAGTCTCTCTTAGATCTATCAAAATCAATATCGCAATATGGACATGCCCTAGTACAACCAGGACCCATTATGAGGAAAGTTGCAGTTCCACTAGCAAAACATTCACCGATATTTGGACAGCTTGCTTCTTGACATACTGTATTGAGATTTAAATCATTTAATAAATTTGCAGTATTACCAATTCGCTCAACTTGTGGAGCTTTGACCCTTAACCATTCAGGTTTTGAAATTAAACTATTAGGATTATTAGTCACATTAAATCATCTTGACCTGTAATTTTATTTTACTAAAAACAAGATGAATTAACTATTTATAATTTCAAAGACGAAGCTCATTCAACAGAAGTAAATAAATTAATGCATTCAAATAATCCTTCTGCAATTTAATAAATTTTTAATTAAATTTACTCGTTACACAACGTTCTTGTTTCATTAACTAAAATTGAATCAGATTTCAAAACGTTATTTTAAATACAGATATAAGAACGTAATATTTTTAAAATTATGGGTATAAAATTCCAAATAATGACTTTATTTTGTACTAAAAAGTGTTTTTTTAATTATTTTTTGATACAGTAAAAAATATATGTAATAAAACATTGACTTTTAAATTTAAAAGAAAACGTATTTTATTATCGGAAAAAAGTAAAAACTCTAAAGCAATAGGTTATGCTAGAGCTACTCATAACGAATATGAATATATAGAAGAGCAAATAAAAATTTTGAGGGAAGAGGGTTGCAGTCTAGTGTTCTCTGAATTTATAAGTTTAGATGAAGAAATCAAACCCCAACTCAATAAAGCTATAGATTCCTTATCAAAAGGCGATCAATTAATAATAACTCAGCTTGACCGAGCATTTAAAAATAAAAAAGAATGTTTGATAACAATAAATAAACTTATTAATAAGGATATTCAATTGCGAACTTTGACTGGTTTTTTTGCTGCTAATGAATCTTCTAGCGCGAATTCTTCAATTTTTAAAATTTTATATGAATTAGATAATTTAGAAGACAAAAGTTCAGGTGAAAGAAAAAAAGAACAACTATTACGCAGAAAATTATCTGGAAATAATTTGGGAGGAAGGCCCAAAATAAGTCCTCTTAAAGAATCTTTAGTAATCAGATTGCGTAATGAAGGATATTCTTATCGATCAATCAGATCACAAACAGGAATTGCGTTATCAACAATAAGAAGAGTAATTTTGGAAGGAGAACTAACATAAAATGAAGAGGGAAGAAATAAAAAATTTAATTAAAGAAAATTTTAAAGATACCGCGTTGCGTATTCATGAATTAGATAATGAAGATAGAAAAAGTTTATTAGCTGAATATAGAGAATGGATTATGAATGATTTAGATTTTGAAGAAGTAATGATGTTGCCTTATGAAGCCTATACTGACAAATTAGATTTTAATTCCTTAGAAGATTCACTTTAGTCCTCAATAGAATATCTCTTATTAAAATCGTATACTTCTTTTGCTATAAACGGTAAAAGGGAAGAATCTTTGGAATATTTTTCTCCATTACAAAAAACTACTAATAAAGTTTGTAGAGATTGATTATTAATCCACCAAGCAGAATCATGTCTAACTTCAGACATTAAGCCTGCTTTACTCCAAAGATTAATGCTTTCTGGTAATCCTTCACCCAAAAAACCATCTATTTGATTAAGAGAATCGTTTTTAAGAACAACTTTATTTAAATTTCTTTTTAAAAAACTTCGCAAATTTAAATTATTTTCTTGATAATCAATATGAATCATAATTTCCTCCAAAACCCTTGCAGCTGAATCAGAGTTCATAGCGTTTCTATTTTTATTATCATATCCATAAAATTCTTTCTCACGACCAAATGGTCCATCATCCCAAGTCTTCTGACAGCAATTTATACCAACCAATTCTTCCCAATTTAAATCATGCAGCCAATCATTTATTATACTTCTTTGGTATTTCCAATTTTCCCATAATTCGCCTTCAATACGAGGTCCACTTGTTGTTCCAGTGAGTAAATCAATTAAAAAGCTTGTTGCATTGTTACTAGAGAAAGACAACATTTTCCCTACAGCATCAATAATTTCATCTGATAATAATAAACTTCCTTTTTTAATCCAATAAAATGCAGCAAGTCCATAAACTAACTTGACTATGCTGGCAGGGTAAACCATTTTTTTGTTATTAATGCCAGTTCCAAAACCTTTAAATACACTTTTATTTTCACTTTTATAATTAATCCAAGTTATCGAAATATCTTCTCTTGAAAAATCTTTATCATGAGAGCATACTCTCCTTAAAATATCATTTAAGGCTAGACCCATCTCCTGACTTAAATAGTAAAAGGCCATTGAATGGAAATTTATAAAAATCCTATCTCACTATTTAAACAAACTAATTTTTCAAAAACTATTTGGTGGCAATTAAAAGTTAATATTTCGGGATATCAAAATGAAACAGAAGATAAATTAGTTACTGAAATATTTAAAAATAGAATTTTTAGGCTTATTTATCCAAATATTTATCAAAACAACCGTAAATATTCCAGAATACTAGTTCAACTATATGAAGATGGTTATGTCTGTTGGATAAATTTAGATGGATTAATTATTGAGAAATACGAATTCAAAAAAAATAACAGTTTAGAAAATGAACACTTCTTTATAAAAGATAAAGTTAACTCAATTTTAAAATGGATCAAGGATCAATCTGAGTTAAGTAATGAATATCTTTGGGGAGGTACATTAGGACCCAATTTTGATTGTTCTGGATTAATTCAGACTGCTTTTTTAAAGCATCAAATTTTTATACCTCGAGACTCTTTTCAAATAAAAAGTTTTTGTAAGCATCTTTTTTATTACAAAGAATCGTATACGGCTCTACGACCTGGCGATCTTTTATTTTTTGGAAATGAAGAAAAATGTGATCATATTGGAATCTACAAAGGAGATGGATTCTATTACCATAGCTCTGGAATGGATTTTGGCAGAAATGGAATAGGATTAGATACCCTAAAAAAGTCTAATGATAAAATCTCATTGCATTATAAATCTAGACTTATTTCGGCAGGAAGAGTAGTTAGAAATTATAGATGGGACCGTACTATCCGTTAATTAATAAAGCTCAACTTTAAATTAAATTAAAATATTACTTATTCTTTTATTTAGAAATTAACCAGCAGTCCAAATATTTTTAATGATTGGCATTATGGTATCTAAGTGTAATGTTCCAACAAGTAACCAAGCAAAAACAGCTCCTCCACATCCTCCTAACCAAAATCCACTTGTAAAATCAGCCCAACCAGCTCTTGTAAATAAGTCCTTTGGCGGATTATTAACAGTCGCATCTGGAGGTTGAACATTAGGTGCTTTACCAGGTGCATTGTATAACACAAAAAGTGCTGTCAAAATATGAACAGCTCCAATAGTAGCGAGAAGTCCAGCTGTTAGAGCAAATTCAGAATTTCTTAATGGGCCAGTCATAGTAAAAGGTCCGTATAGAAGATATCCAAAAGCCGCTCCAGTTTCTAGACCTCTAAAATTAGGGGAAATACCTTCTCTGTAAAAAGGTAAATTATTTATAAAGGCTTTTGTAAAATAACCACTATTAACTGGAGTAGCTAAATTACCAACACAAGGATCAGCAACTGTTTTTACTGCCCATTGTTCTGCTACGCCAATATCATTTGGTTGTACAGAAGTATCTATGTATTTCTCATCAAACTTAATAGAACTTGTTGATTCAGAGAATGATTTTTGAAAGTCGCTCATTTTTTTAATAGTTTAGTGTTTGATAATTTATTCAGTTGCTGTAATTAATCTTCCAATCAATACGATAAAAACAGCAGGCATTGCTATACCAATTAATGGAACAAAAATTGAGGGTAAAAGACTTGGTAAATCAGATGGCATAGTTCTTTAAACATCTTTAAACACTTTAGTATTGATCAGCGAAATAATGTTAATTTTATTACTGGATGATATAAAAATTATTAACTTTTTTACATGTTAAATTTTTTCGCAATTTTACTTATTATTTTTATAGGAATATTACTTCTGGTTTTTAAAAAAAGAAGCTTTAAAAAGTTAATAAATCAAAGCAATTTAAATTCTATTAAATTAAAGAAAAATAAAAAAAGTAATAGTAAATTTCTATCTAAAAAAAATAGTTATTTATACAATCATGAAGAAAAAAAGTACTCAATATTTTATAAAAATTCTCAAAGAAATAAAATGATTAGTCTTTTTCAGGGTGATACAGAAAATAAATTAAAGGCATTAAAAATTGCGGAAGAATTGGCTGATAAATCAACATTACCAATTTTACGTAAGGGCTTAAGAGATATTTCTCCTGAAGTCGTTGAAATTTCAGCTTTATTAATAAGACAGTTCAAGTAAACAATCAATTTTGCTTAGCACTGTTTATTGATCTAATTCTGTAAATTGGACGACTTTGACTTTCATGATATGTCCTAATTAAAAGTTCACTCAACAATCCAAAGCTAAATAATTGAACACCAGCAATTCCTAATATTAATGCAAACATCAGCAACGGACGATTTCCAATATCCTCACCCATTATTTTTAAAACTATCAAATAAGAACTTATCGCAAGGCTAAAGAAAATACTTATAATTCCAACAAAACCAAATCCATACATTGGTCTTGTTAAAAATTTAGTCATAAACCAAACAGTTAGTAAATCCATTAAAACTCTAAAAGTTCTATCAATTCCATATTTACTTGATCCATATTGCCTGCTCCTATGATTTACTTTAATTTCTTTGATTCTTGCACCTTCAATATTTGCTAAAACGGGCAAAAACCTATGAAGTTCCCCATATAACTTTATATCTTCTATTATTTCTTTCTTAAACGCTTTTAATGAGCAACCATAGTCATGCAACTTCAAACCTGTTACGTGAGCTATTAACTTATTCGCTATTTTTGATGGTATCTTTCTATTAATTAATTTATCTTTTCTATCAAACCTCCAACCACAAACCAAATCAAAACCATTATTAATCTCTGAAATTAATAAAGGAATATCATTTGGATCATTCTGTAAATCACCATCCAAAGTAATAACAATATCGCCCTTAGAATTATCAAAGCCAGCTGACATTGCTGCAGTTTGACCATAATTTTTGCGAAGGGAAATTACTGACAATTCTTTAATTTTGAGAGTTAGTTGCTTTAATACTTGATGAGTATTATCTTTAGAACCATCATTTACAACAATCAATTCAAAATTAAATTTATGAGATGACATTACATTTATAACTTCATCCAATAAAAGACCAATACTCTCGCTTTCATTGAAAACAGGGACGATAACAGAAATTAATTGTTTTATATCTGACATTTATATCTAATAATAATTACACAATTTTAACTTAATTTAGAACATTAAAATTAAACAAAAAAAATCACCACAAACGTGGTGATTTAAATTATTTAAGGGAAATTTAACCAAACTTACCTGAAGTGGATGCGATAACAAATGCCCCAAATGTAAGTATGTTTCCAATCGTGAAATGAGCTAGTCCAACTAATCTAGCTTGAACAATTGAAAGGGCAACTGGCTTATCTCTCCAGCCAACAAGGTTAGCAATTGGAGTACGCTGATGTGCCCAAACTAATGTTTCAATTAATTCTTGCCAGTAGCCACGCCATGATATTAGGAACATGAAACCAGTAGCCCAAACTAAGTGACCGAATAGGAACATCCAAGCCCAAGGAGATAGAGAATTTACTCCAAATGGGTTATATCCATTGATGAGTTGAGCAGAGTTTAACCAGAGATAATCTCTGAACCAACCCATTAGATAAGTTCCTGATTCGTTAAATTGTGCTACGTTACCCTGCCAAATTGCTAGATGTTTCCAATGCCAGTAGAAAGTTACCCATGCTAGTAAATTTAATGCCCAGAACATAGCTAAGTACATAGCGTCCCAAGATGAACTATCACAAGTACCTCCACGTCCCGGACCATCGCAAGGGAATGCATAACCTAAATCTTTCTTATCAGGAATTAATTTTGTTCCCCTAGCATCAAGTGCTCCTTTGATAAGTATTAAAGCGGTTGTATGAAGACCTAAAGCGATAGCATGGTGAACTAAGAAATCTGCAGGACCGATAGGTAAGAAAGCACTTAATGCATCTTGTCTATTGATCAAATCCATCCAGTAGTGATTACCTGGCAATGAATTAGCAGCAAGGCTTGCTGAACTTGTTGGATCAGATAATAAAGCATTAAAGCCGTACATCATTTTACCTTGAGCAGCTTGAACAAATTGAGCAAATACTGGCTCAATTAGAATTTGCTTTTCAGGATTACCAAAAGCTACAACAACGTCGTTATGAACATAAATTCCTAGAGTATGGAAACCAAGCAGCATTGTTACCCAACTAAGATGGCTTATCAAAGCTTCCTTTGTTCCAAGAACTCTTGCCAATACATTATCTTTATTTAATTCTGGATCATAATCTCTTACAAAGAAAATAGCTCCGTGTGCAAATGCACCAACCATCAAGAACATTGCTATGTACTGATGATGACTATATAAAGCAGATTGTGTAGTGTAGTCCCTGGCAATAAAAGCGTAAGAAGGAAGTGCACCCATGTGTTGAGCTACAAGAGAAGTTGCTACACCAAGGGATGCTAATGCTAATCCAAGTTGGAAATGTAATGAATTATTTACAGTTTCATATATTCCATCGTGGTTAATTCCAAAACTACCTTTATGAGGATCATTAGGGTGTCTTGTATTATGGGCTTCTGTAATTTCTTTGAGGCTATGACCAATACCAAAAGTATTTCTATACATATGGCCAGCAATTACAAAAACTGTTCCAATCGCAATATGGTGATGCGCAATATCGGTAAGCCATAATGCTTCACTTTGAGGATGAAGACCACCTAAGAAAGTAAAGATTGCTGTTCCTGCTCCTTCAGTTGTTCCAAATACTTGATCTAAAGAATCAGGATTTTGGGCATAAGCTCCCCAGTTTAAAGTAAAGAAAGGAGCTAATCCTGCAGGGTGCGGAAGCACTGTTAACCAGTTATCCCAACCTACATGCTGACCTCTTGATTCAGGTATAGCAACATGAACCAAATGGCCTGTCCAAGCAATACTACTAAAACCAAATAAGACAGCTAAGTGATGATTTAATCTTGACTCTGCATTTTTAAACCAAGCTAAAGAAGGTCTGAATTTTGGCTGTAAGTGTAACCAACCAGCAAATAGAGTCCAACAAGCCAAAATACTCATGAATATTGAAGCTTGGAAGAGTTGCTCGTTAGTTCTCATTCCAATTGTGTACCACCAATGGTAGAGACCTGAATAAGCGATGTTTACTGGACCGCTTGCTCCAGCTTGAGTCATTGCTTCTGTTATGCCAGATCCAAAATGAGGGTCCCAAATAGCATGAGCTATAGGGCGGACATGAGTTGGATCTAATACAAATTGCTCAAAATTACCTTGCCAAGCAATATGAAATAAGTTACCGGCTACCCAGAGAGCAATTATTGCTAGATGTCCAAAATGTGTAGAGAATAGCTTCTGATAAAGTTTTTCTTCGGTCATACCGTCATGACTTTCAAAGTCATGAGCGGTAGCTATTCCGTACCATATTCGTCGGGTTGTGGGGTCCTGAGCTAGACCCTGGTTAAATGATGGAAATTTTGTTGCCATTGAATTAAAAAGGTGAAGTTCAGGTTATTAGCCCAGCCCGAAAAGGCGAGCATGGAAGAAGGCCCATGTGGTAGCTATACCACCTACAAGGAAGTGTGTAACACCTACTGCACGTCCCTGAGTAATAGATAGAGCACGGGGTTGAATGGTTGGTGCAACCTTTAGTTTATTGTGTGCCCAAACAATTGATTCGAACAATTCTTGCCAATATCCTCTTCCGCTGAAGAGGAACATTAAACTGAATGCCCATATAAAGTGAGCTCCCAAGAACATCAAACCGTACATGCTTATTGATTGACCATAGCTTGTTAATACTTGAGAAGCTTGAGCCCAGAGGAAATCTCTTAACCAACCATTGATAGTAATTGAACTTTGTGCAAAATTACCACCAGTAAGTCCCCACACATCACTCTGCATTTTCCAAGAGAAGTGGAAAATAACTATTGATAAACAGTTATACATCCAGAAGAGAGCTAAGAAAACGTGATCCCATGAAGAAACTTGACATGTACCACCTCTTCCAGGACCATCACAAGGGAATCTAAATCCTAAAGAAGCTTTGTCAGGAATCAACCTTGAACTTCTTGCATAAAGAACTCCTTTAAGAAGTATCAAAACAGTTACATGGATTTGGAAAGCATGAATATGATGAATCATTAAATCAGCTGTCCCTAGTGGAATTGGTGCTATAGCTACTTTTCCACCAACTTCTACTAAACTTCCATTAAAGACTTCACTTAAAGCTTTGTGAGGTAAAGCTTCTGCAGTACCTGCTAAAAGGGAAGTTCCAACAGCAGATGCTTGAATACTCTGTACCCATTGAGCAAAGATTGGCTGAAGTTGGATAGCAGAATCACTAAACATATCTTGGGGTCTACCCAAAGCTCTCATAGTATCGTTGTGAATATAGAGTCCAAAACTATGGAATCCTAACCACATACAAACCCAGTTTAAGTGACTGATTAAAGCATCTCTTGCCTTAAGAATTCTGTCTAATACATTATCAATATGTTTTGCTGGATCGTAATCTCTAACCATTGCAATTCCAGCATGCGCACCTGCTCCTACAATGAATAATCCACCTATCCACATGTGATGAGTAAATAATCCAAGAACTGTCATGTAGTCAGTAGCTATATAAGGATATGGAGGCATCGCATACATGTGATGAGATACAAGTATGCTTATTGATCCAAGCATTGCTAGGTTTACTGATAGCTGAGCATGTCTACTTTCTGCCATGAACTCAAAAAGACCTTGATGACCTTTAGGGGCAGGGAATAATATTGGGTCTCCTTGTTGAGAATCTAATATTTCTTTCATACTATGACCAATACCGTAGTTGGTTCTGTACATATGACCACCTATTATCGCTATTACACCAAAAGCTAAATGATGATGTGAAACATCAGTCATCCACAAGCTTCCTGTCACAGGGTTAAGTCCACCTTTGAAAGTAAGGAAGTCTGAGAAAGCTAACCAATTTAAACTAAAGAAATTACCTGTGCCACTTGCTAATCCAGGAAATATCTGACCGATAATTTGTGGATCGCAGAGTTGATGCGGCATAGGCATATCTGCAATAGTTGCTATTTCTTTTCCATTAATAACTAGAGGAGAGCCTGCATCAATTGCATCTAATAGAGCTGCAGTAGGAGCTCCGATATGAATACAATGGCCAGCCCATGCTAAAGATCCTAAACCTACTAAACCAGCTATGTGGTGGTTAAGCATAGACTCAATATCTTGAAACCACTCCATTTTTGGAGCTGCTTTGTGGTAATGAAAAATTCCAGCATGAAGCATAAGCGCCGCCATTACTACAGCACCTATTGCTAAAGCCATAAGTTCACTCTCATTAGTGATTCCCCATGCTCGCCACATGTGGAATATTCCTGAACTAATTTGAATACCGTTGTAGTTAGCACCAAGGTCAGCATTAAGCATTTCTTGACCAACGATTGCCCATACTTGCTGAGCTCCTGGTTTTACATGAGTTGGATCAGCTAACCAACCTGAGTAATTAGAAAATCTTGCTCCATGGAAAAATGCAGCGCTCATCCATATAAAAATGACTGCAAGATGTCCAAAATGAGCTGAAAAGATTTTTCTTGTTGCCTCTTCAGCATCGCCTGTATGCACATCAAAATCATGTGCATCAGCATGTAAATTCCAGATCCAAGTTGTAGTTTTTGGACCTTTAGATAATTTACTTGACCAGAATCCTGGCTTATCTAATTTGGCAAAATCAATAGGTCTTGGATCGGCCTTGACAGGATCTTCCAAAACTTTTTTGTTTTTTTCTCCACTTTCTGGTGGGCTGATGGTCATCTAGCACCTCGAAAATAATTGACATTAAAGCCGATTGATCGGATCTTGAACCTATTTTTAATCATAATGTTCAAGAAAACGAATCCTTCGGAACTTTAGATATTCGTTTCAAAAATAATAAGGCAAAGATTCTTTCGTTATGCATTAACGTAACAAATGTTCTAATGATTGTTACTATATGAATATTTTGTTAAATTCTAGTCTATGACTAAATTATGAGTATTTTTACTCAAAATTTATACAAATTTCTTAAATTTTTTTTTATATTTCAAAGAAAATTTTTTAAATCCAGCGACAGGATATAATTTCAAAGTTACTATCATTAGTTTCTAATTTGAAAGGCATTGCGATAGGTCTATCTAATAATTCAAAAGAAATTTTAAAAAGGCTTAAAAAAACCGAATTTGTCAAAGACATATATATTGCGGGTTCTTCAAAAGAGGATGAAAAGGAAAATGAACTTATTCAAGTACAAAAACCTAGAGAAATATTACTAAAAAAATGGTCGAAGATAGATTTAATAATTTTTATAGGCTCAATTGCTGCATCAATACGCATAATAAATCCATTTTTAACCTCTAAAGATCAAGATCCAGGAGTAATAGTTATAGATAACAAATGTTCCAAGATAGTTCCATTAATTGGCTTACATCAGTCAAATACGCAAAATATTTCATGTCAAATTGCTAATTTACTTGGTGGCGAAATAATTGAAACTAATAATTCCAATGATCAAAGATTCTTACATCTTGATGCATTTGGGAATCAATGGGGTTGGGAAAGATCTGGCAACATAAAGGATTGGTCAAAACTTGTAATTAAACAAGCTAAGAACGAAGAAATATTTTGCAAACAATTATCTGGTAATACCTTATGGAAAAATTCAGAATCAGGGGAGATTATTAATCAAATTAATAAAAAAGAAATTGAAAAACCAGATTCAACATTTCATGTGAGTATATTCGAAAATCATAAAACAACTTGGCACCCTCCCGTATTATGGATTGGCATTGGATGTGAGAGAAATACAAGCAAAGTATTAATAGCCAATTCTTTAAATAATTTATTGGCGTCTAGCAATTTATC
This sequence comes from uncultured Prochlorococcus sp., assembly GCA_902591275.1. Lineage (GTDB taxonomy): Bacteria > Cyanobacteriota > Cyanobacteriia > PCC-6307 > Cyanobiaceae > Prochlorococcus_A. The sequence continues at coordinate 55,867 of CACJAC010000002.1, forward strand.
CAAGTATTCAATTGCAGGACTTGCAACGGTTGATATTAAAAAAGATGAGAAAGGAATTATAGAACTTGCTGAAGAAAAAAACTTGCCTATAAAGTTTTTTAGTAAAGAAGATCTTTCAACAAAAATTGTTCCAAATCCTTCAATTGTTGTAGAAAATGAAATTGGTACCCCTTCTGTAGCGGAAGCCTCTTGCTTACTCGCAGCAGGAGAAGATTCAAAATTATTAAAAGAAAAAAGAATTTTTAAAAATCAATCTGGGGCAGTAACTATTGCTGTAGCAGAATCAAGTAATCAATATAATCCAACCCATGGAGAAATACATATTATTGGAAGTGGGCCTGGTGATATCTCCTTCCTAACCAGTAATGCAAAAAAAGCACTTTCCAGATGTACTGTGTGGATCGGATACAAGATGTATTTAGATTTAATTAAGTCCTTAAAAAGGAGTGACCAAGTTTTAATTGAAAGTAAACTTACTGAAGAAAAAGAGAGATGCAATAAAGCAATTAAACTAGCTGAGGAAGGAATAAAAGTGGCTTTAATTTCTTCAGGTGAATCTGGATTTTATGGCATGGCAGGTTTACTTTTAGAATTACTCCAAAAAATCAAAAAAGAATATAGACCTTACTTTGAAGTACATCCAGGGATAAGTAGTGTTCAATTAGCGGCTGCGATTAGTGGCGCACCACTAATGAATGACTTTTGTTCAATTAGCTTAAGTGATAAGTTAACTCCCTGGTCATTAATAGAAAAAAGAATTAAAGGAGCTCTTCTAGGTGACTTTGTTATAGCTTTATTTAATCCTCAATCTATTGAGAGAAATTGGCAGCTAAAAACTGTAATAGATCAATGTCTAAAATCTAGGCCATGTAATACTCCCGTTTTAATAGCTAGACAAGTAGGTAGAGAAAATCAATCAAAAAAATTTTTCACTTTAAACACTATCCCTTTCAAAGAAATAGATATGTTATCAATAATAATTATTGGCAATTCTCAAACCACATTAATAGATGAAATATTTCTTACTCCAAGAGGATATTTACAAAATTAAGTTTAGGTAATTAATAAATTATGAATAGATTTTTTTTGCTTTTTTTTAATAAGAATACTAATCTTTTATAAAGGATTAAGAAAATTCATTGAAAAATATTGGTTTAATTTTATTTGATATAGATGGTGTAATACGAAGTGTAGAGAATAGTTATAGACTTTCATTAAAAAAAACAGTCTACAAATTTACCGGATGGGAGCCAAGTTATATAGATATTGATAATGCCAAAAATGAAGGAATCTGGAACAATGACTGGGATTTGAGTTTGGAGTTTATAAAAAGATTTAAAAAAAAAGGCAACCTTAACATTGAAATACCTACAAGAGAGGACATAGTTAAATGTTTTGAAAAATTCTATTTTGGAGGCAATCCAAATGAAGATAGCAAATATTGGTCTGGATTAATAACAAATGAAGAGTTGTTAGTTGATAAAAAGTTTTTTGATTTATTAGAAAGCAATGGAATAATTTGGGGTTTTGTAAGTGGCGCAGAGTCTGCCTCGGCAAAATTTGTTTTAGAAAAAAGACTTGGACTAAAATCACCACCATTAATATCTATGGGAGATGCGCCGGACAAGCCTGATCCAAATGGGTTTATTAACTTATCCAAAAAACTTCTTGGAAATAAACTTGGCTCATCAAATATTCCCATTGGATATGTAGGAGATACTATTGCAGATATAAAGACAGTAATAAATGCTAAAAAAGAAATACCATCTCAGAAATTCATAAGTATTGGAATAGCTCCTCCTCATTTACATTCAAAATCCCGATTAAATGAACGTAATTCATACGAGAAAAATCTAAAAGATGCAGGTGCTGACTTAATTTTAAATTCTATTAATGATCTAAAGTCTATTAAACTTGACCTATTATAAAAAATACAACTTATAAATTATTTCCTAATTAAGTACGGAGAGGGAGTCGAAGGACCCGAATCCTAATGACTGGCTCTGACTCTCTTAAACGAACTTTTGGGTAGAGATAAAGATAATTGTCCCCTTGATTGTCCCCCAATTATCTGAAACTTCGTGGTATCTTACGAATAATCTTGATCTCTCCAAAACTACCACATGGTAGCTATAGCATGGTGTTTAGACGGTATATGATCTTCTCTAATCTCTATTAATAACGGAGAGGGAGGGATTCGAACCCTCGACAAAAGTTACCTCCTGTAACTCCTTAGCAGGGAGCCGCTTTCAACCACTCAGCCACCTCTCCAGTTCTTATACATTATCAATTTTTATGCAAACATTCAAAATTTTTTATTTAATCGAAATGTCTAATCAACATGAACTTTGGGTAATCTATTTTTAAAAGAACAAAGAATTTCCCAAGGAATAGTATTAGATTCTCTTGCCCAATCAAGAGGAGAAATTGTTTTATCTCCATCAGATCCTAGTAATACCATTGTAGTACCAACTTTAATTTCATTCGAATCTGTTATGTCTACCATCATTTGGTCCATAGTTATAGATCCAACTTGAGGATAAAATTTATTATTATTAATAACGTTTATCTTGCCTGAAAGATTTCTTGGCACACCATCTGCATAACCAATACTTAATACAGCTAACTTAGTTTTTCTATGACTTACAAATTTGCCTCCATAACTTACACTTACACCTTTATCAATAGTTCTTATAAAAGCAACTTTGACCTTCAAAGATAAAGCTGGTTTAAGCAATAAATTTTTATTTAATTTTGATAAAGGTTTATATCCATACATAGATAATCCAACACGTACCATATGAAAATGGAAATTTTTATCAAGAAGCATTCCCGCTGAATTAGCCAAATGAATCTTGATATTTTTATTTCTATCAACATTAATTTGCTTTAATAATTCCTGAAACTTCTGCCTTTGTAATTGTGTAATACTTTTTGGATCTAATGAGTTTAGTTCATCAGCAGATGATAAATGACTATATATTCCCTCAATAGAAATATTGTCAAAAGACTGGATGTTTTCAAATTGCTGAACAAATTGATTGTATTCGAATCCTAATCTTGACATTCCTGTATCAACTTTAAGATGTAATGGAAATTTCATTCCAAAGTGCTTACCAATGTTATTGCAAATTAAACATTCTCTTATACTGCTGATAGTTGGCATAAGATCATTTTTAAAACAAATAATTAGATCCCTTTTCGTATAAAGATTTCCTAGGATAAGTATTGGTTTTTTAACTCCTGAAGAACGAAGCTTAATGCCTTCATTTAATGTGGCAACACCTAATTGAGATGCTCCACCTTTGATAGCATACTCTGATACTAATTTCGCATCATGTCCATATCCATCAGCTTTAACGACTGCCATAAATTGACAATTTTTACTTAATTTTGATCTTAACTGTCTAACGTTTGTTTCTATTGCTTTACCTTTAACTTCAATCCATGCTCTTTGTTTTAGATCTATATCTTTTTCAAAAATTGGAAATTTGTCAAAATTAAATACCTGATTTGTTTGACTATTTTGCATTAACTTTGCACAAATAGATGCGTTTAAAGAAATATACAGTTAGCATGACATGTAAATTGTATTTTGGCATGGGCCAGACTCTAGTTTTAAATGCATCTTATGAACCTTTAAACATCACTTCTTGGCGAAGAGCAGTAATTTTGATGATTAAAGGTAAAGCAGAAAGCTTAGAGGAGGATAAAACATATTCAATTCATAGCGGGAAAAAGTTGCCGACAGTTATAAGACTTCGTTACTACGTCAAAGTTCCTTTTAGAGAGGTTTCTTTAACAAGAAAAAATATTCTTCTGAGAGATAATAATTCTTGCCAATACTGTAACTATAGGGGGAGTGACCTATCAATAGATCATGTTTTACCGAGAAGCAGAGGTGGAACAGATAACTGGGAAAATGTTACTACAGCGTGTCTTAGATGTAATGTACAAAAAGGTAATCGAACCCCCGAAGAGGCGAATATGCCCTTGAAACGTAAGCCTTATCGTCCATTAAGTAATCTAAATTTTGAAGCTACAAGACAAATTGACTCTGGCAGGCATAAAGAATGGAGTAAATACGTAATAGGGGTTGCAATCTAATAAAAAAATCTTAATTTACTTCTTTATTAAAATCTTCCATCATTCTTTTTTGTTCTTGCGCTATGCATGCATTAATAACTTCTTCTAATTGACCAGAAAGAATTGGCTCAAGAGAAAAATTGGAACCTAATCTATGATCAGTTGTCCTGTTATCTTTAAAATTGTAAGTTCTGATTTTTTCACTTCTATCGCCTGTTCCAACCTGGGAAAGCCTTTGTGATCTCTCTTTTGCATTGGCTTCTTTTAATTGAATTTCATATAATTTAGCTCTTAAAATCTCCATTGCTCGTTCGCGATTTTGCAGTTGAGATCTCTCTTGAGTACAAAAAACTCTTATCCCTGTAGGCTTATGGAGAAGATCAATCGCTGTCTCTACCTTATTAACATTTTGTCCACCTGCACCTCCTGATCTTGCTGTGCCAACTTCTAGATCTGTTGGATCAATCTTAACCTCTACAGGATCAGCCTCAGGCATGACAGCCACTGTAGCAGTAGAGGTATGAACTCTACCTTGCGATTCAGTAGCAGGAACTCTTTGGACTCTGTGTACACCAGCCTCAAATTTAAGTTGACTATATACAGAATCTCCCTTAACAGAAATAACTAACTCCTTGAATCCTCCCATATCTGACTCGGAAGCACTAACAGGTTTAACAGACCATCCAATTTTTTGTCCATATCTTTCATACATTCTTGCCAAATCACCCGCCCATATACAAGCCTCGTTACCTCCAGCACCGGCTCTGATTTCTAACATTACACTTCTCTCATCTCTAGGATCTTTAGGCAATAAGGCAATTGTGGTTTTTTGAATCAGCTCATTCTTACATTCCTCTAGAGTTATTAACTCCTCATTTATCAAAGACTCCATTTCTTTATCATTTCTATTTTCTTTTAGTAGATTTTTTGAATCTTCGATTTCTTTATCAGTATTAAGTAACCTATTGAAATCAATTACTAAAGATTCCAATTTTGACCTTTCTCTTGCTATTGATTCTAATTTTTTTGGATCATTAGCTATATCAGGATCTGCAAGCTGCACTTCCAAATTTTCAAAACTTTCTGCAGCAGTTTTCAACCTTGCAATTAATGTTGAGTATTCCAATTGAAAATATGCTTAATTTTTGTAAATTCTATTTTTTAGAATCTTTTTTTTCTTTTTGCTCTTTTGATGTAGCTGAATTAGCTGAGCCCATTCCATATTTTTTCATAAACCTATCAACCCTACCTTCTGTATCAAGAATTTTCTGAGTTCCAGTGAAGAAGGGATGATTACCACTCCATACATCAACATGCAATTCAGGCTGCGTGGAGCCAGTAGTCATTACAACTTCTCCGTTACAAATAACTTTTGCATCTGGATACCATTTTGGGTGTATTTCTGATTTTGGCATAATTTAAATTCCTTTAACGTTTAGAGAATTGAGGAGCTTTTCTTGCTTTTTTAAGACCATATTTTCTTCTTTCCTTAGCTCTAGGATCTCTACTCAGATGGCCTTCTGTTTTTAGAGGTTTCCTATTATCAGGAGATAATTCACAAAGTGCTCGAGCTGCACCTTGCTTTATAGCATCTGCTTGACCAGTCAATCCACCACCAAAAACATTTACCAAAATATCATAAGAATTTTCAAGGCCTAATGTTAGCAAAGGTGCTTTTATTGAATTTAAGTGAAGAGGATTAAAGTTTAAGTAATCATCTCCAGCACGACCATTAATTTTTATTAGTCCATTTCCTGGAATCAAGCGAACTCTAGCTACTGAAGTTTTTCTTCTTCCAGTTCCCCAATAAACAGCTTTGTTTTTTATTTGACTATTCATTTTGATAAGTTAACTATTTAATAATACAGGATTCTGAGCAGCATGAGGATGATCAGCACCTTTATAAACTTTTAGTTTTTTAAATTGCTGTCTACCTAAAGAGTTATGCGGCAGCATCCCTTTAACAGCTTGCTCTATGATTCTTTCAGGAATTCTTTCTTGTAAAGACTCAAATTTTTCAATTTTCATTCCTCCTGGTCTTCCAGAATGTCTCCTGTACAATTTTTGTGATGCTTTTTTACCTGTTACCTCAACTTTTTCAGCATTTACTACAATGACAAAATCTCCAGTATCTAGATGAGGTGTGAATGTTGGTTTATTCTTACCTCTTAATACAGTTGCAATTTCTGTAGCAAGTCTACCAAGCGTCTTATCTTTTGCGTCAACTAAAAACCAATTTCTTTCAATTGTTTCTAAAGATGGAGTAATTGTTTTATTCATTTACCAAATTTCTGCAAATAAGTTTAAATTCTACCTTATAGAAGGAATATTAAACAACAGTTTTGAATGATTTACACAAAAAATTAGCTTAATTAAACCTCACTTAAGAAAAACCCTTAATTAAAAATACAGGGAAAAAATCATTGTTATTAATCTTTTTAAAAACATTTTCTTCATAAACTGCATTTACAAAACATAACCCCTTTGCTGGAGCAGATTCTTTAACATCATTTTTCTTCTTGTTTACCCATCTATCTGTAAAAATTTCTGGCGATATTTTGTTTTCTCCAACTAAAACTAGTTGACCAATAATTAAGCGGACCATTCCATATAGAAAACCTGTAGCTTTAATATCAACAAAAATTAAATCTTCTACTCTTTTAATATCTATATTTTTTATTTTTGTAACTGAATTTGTTCTATTACTACCACTTTTCTGAAAAGCAAAAAAATCATGTTCTCCTATCATTTTTCTGGATGCATTTAACATTAAAACTTCATCTAATACTTTTTGATATCTATGCCATGACCAATTATTGATGAACAAATTAGGGAATTTACTATTATTAATGACATATCGATAATGTCTATACATTGCTGAATAGCATGCATGCCAACTATCTTTAACCTCAACTGATTCCAAGATCCTAATTGTTGAGGGTAAAATACTATTTAAGAGATCAGAATAACTATTTCCTGGAACAACATAATCAACATCAAAGTGTACTACTTGACCTGATGCATGAACTCCAGCATCAGTCCTTCCTGCTGCAAAAGTCTTTACTTTGTGATTTGTAATATTTAAGAGAGCTCTGTCTAAAATTTCTTGAACTGTAGTTGCATTTTTTTGTTTTTGCCAACCTGAATAATGAGATCCATCATATTGGACTAATAAAGCTACCCTTTTCAAAAGTTATTTTTTAGTAAAAACCCCTTTATTTTAATAGCTTAAACAAGCTCGATTATGGCCATCTGAGCGTTATCACCTTTTCTAGATACAGTTCTGACTATGCGTGTATAACCACCATTTCTGTCACCATATCTTTCCTTTGCTTTTTCAAATAATGAATGAACTAATTTTTTATCATAAATATATCCAATAGCCCTTCTCCTAGAAGCCAAACTGCCATCTTTGGCGAGTGAAATCATTTTTTCAGCTTCATTTCTTAAAGCTTTTGCCCTAGCTTTTGTTGTCGTTACCCTACCTTCCCTAATTAATTGTGTAGTTAAACCTCTTAGAAGTGCTTTCCTCTGGTCAGCAGGTTTACTTAATAATGGAATTCTAAGTTGGTGTCTCATAGTCTTAAAAATTGTTAAACAGATGTTCTGCTTTGTGGGATAGAAATGCCTATCCGCTCGAGAGCTTCAATAACCTCATCTGCAGATTTAGAGCCAAAGTTCTTAATTTCAAGAAGATCTTCATAGCTGAAGCCCATTAAATCCGAAACTGAGTTAACTTGAGCCCTTTTCAAACAATTATATGCTCTAACGGACAAATTTAGTTCCTCGAGGGGTATTTGAGCTTCCGGAGATGGTTCAGGTTCTTCAGGAATTTCTTCAACCATTGTGACAGTAGCGAGGGGCTGAAAGAGTTCTATTAACTGATTTGCAGCTTCAGCAATAGCATCATCAGGACTTGTTGAGCCATCTGTTACGACTTCCATTTTTAATCGTTCTCTTCCCGTTCCACCTTCTGCTACAGCAGTTTCATCAATCGTAAAATTCACTCTTTTCACTGGCATAAATACAGCATCTATTTGAAGTAAATCAATGGCAGTTGTCTCTTCACTCTTACGGTCTACGGGTCTATATCCAACACCTCTTTCAACATGGATTTCCAACTCTAAGTTATGACCTTCCTGAATAGTTGCGATCGGCTTTTCGCCGTCAACAATTTCAACTTGAGAAGAGAATTGGATGTCATTTGCCTTTACCTCCATTGGTCCACTCGCTACTAACCTGCCTATTTCCAGCTCTGGATTAGAACTATTTATTGATAATTGCTTGCAATTAAGAAGAATATCTAAAACGTCTTCTCTGACTCCGGGGATAGTGGCATATTCATGATTAATTCCTGCAATTCTTACTGCAGTAACTGCACTCCCTTCAAGTCCTCCCATAAGGACTCTTCTAAGGGAATTACCCAAAGTTGTAGCTTGTCCCCTTTCTAGAGGGCCAATTAAAAAAGTTCCTGTTTGGGAGCGATCATCTGCTATTTGATGGTCAATTCTGTCAATCTGGTATTGCAACACGGAAAATAATGAGGTTAAGAGTTTTTTTTGGGGGGGGGTTGAGAATGGTTAAGAACTAAACGCGTCTTCGTTTAGGTCTTCTACATCCATTATGAGGCAATGGAGTTACATCTCTTATTAGAGTTATTTCTAATCCGGCCACTTGTAAAGCTCTTATGGCCGTTTCCCTACCTGCGCCAGGCCCTCTAACTAGTACTTCTATTTGTCTCATACCTTGATCAAGTGCTCTTCTAGCTGCAGCTTCAGCAGCTGTTTGAGCAGCAAATGGTGTACCTTTCCGAGCGCCTTTAAATCCACTTGCGCCTGCAGAAGACCAAGAAATTACATGGCCAGAGGTATCAGTAATTGAGACGATAGTATTATTGAATGTGCTTTGGATATGTACCACCCCATTCGGTACATTACGTTTAGATTTCTTTGAACCTGTTTTTTTTACTGTAGCTGGCATGATGTTTTAATTTAGTACTTCAGTTTGTGGATAGTTTAGTTAATTATTTTTTTCTTCCAGCAACTGTTTTCCTAGAACCCCGTCTTGTTCTTGCATTGGTTCTAGTTCTTTGACCTCTTACTGGAAGACTCATTCTATGTCTTCTACCTCTTACACAACCTATATCTTGTAGACGTTTTAAAGCCATTCCCTCTTTTCTTCTCAAATCCCCTTCTAAAGTGAATTCTTCTGTGGCACCTCTAAGTTTTTGCACATCAGAATCTGAAAGGTCTTTGACACGAGTATCTGGGTTTACACCCGTATTAGCAAGAATTAGCTTTGATCTCGTTAAACCAATTCCATAAACGTATGTTAGTGCAATTTCAACTCGCTTTTCGCGAGGTATGTCAATTCCTGCAATCCTGGCCACGTGTTTTGAATAAGTAAAAGTTTGAATTTAAGGGTTTAAATTTAACCCTGACGCTGTTTATTGCGAGGTCTTTTCTTGTTAATAACATAGATTTTACCTCTTCTCCTCACGATCTGATCGTCAGGACTAATTTTTTTGACTGAAGATCTGACCTTCATAGGGGATTAACAAATAAAACATTAATACTATATTCTACATCATCATCAAGCCATTTTTTGTTTGATATCAGAGGAAATGGTTTTTAAATCTCTATCAGCATCAATATATTCTAACAATGAGAGATCTTTAAAATATTGAATCAATGGTTCTGTAGTTTTTTTATAAATATCAACTCTTGTTCTAATTGTCTCTTCTGTATCATCTTTTCTCCCTCTTAAAAGCAAACGCTTAATTAGCACTTCTTCTGGAATATCTAAATAAAAAACCACTTCTAAAGGTTGATTAATTTCAGTTAAGACTTCATTTAATGAATTTGCTTGAGATAAATTCCTTGGGTAACCATCTAGAATCCAACCCTTATTATCCTTAATTAAATTTTGTCTTACTATTTTTAATACGAGTTCATCACTAACAAGTTCCCCTCGATTCATAATATCTTTTACCTGGATACCAAGGGTAGTATTCATTTCGATTTCTTTTCTTAATAATTCACCAGTAGAAAGGTGCAAATAAGAATTAGTTTGACTTAGCAATTCTGCTTGAGTCCCTTTACCTGCTCCAGGGGCTCCTAAAAATAGTAAATGTTTCTTCATTAATTATTAATTAGGCCCTCATACCTTTGTGAAATAACATAAGTTTGAATTTGCTTAGCAGTATCTATAGCAACACCCACAAGAATAAGTAACGAAGTTGCTCCTAAACCTTGAAAGGTTTGAACATTTGTAGCTCTTTCTACTGCAGCTGGGATTATAGCGACTGAACCCAGAAATAATCCTCCCAATAATGTCAACCTATTTTGTATACCTGATAGGTAGTTTGCTGTATTAGTTCCTGGTCTAACTCCTGGTATAGCTACTCCTCCTTTCTTTAAATTTGAAGCTACATCTACTGGATTGATAGTAAGAGATGCATAAAAATAGGAGAACCCCAAAATCAAGGAGAAGAATGTAAGAGCGTATGGCCATGGATTAGAAGATCCTGGATTTAAACTACTGGCTAACTTAATTAAGACTGGATTGCCCGTAACATTTGCAATAGTTATAGGTAAAAAGATTAAAGCAGATGCAAATATGATAGGCATGACTCCTCCTGCATTTAATTTCAAAGGTAAATAACTTTGCCTTGTAGGAAGTAATGTTGAATTTCCTATCTGCCTTTTTGCACTAACAATAGGAATACGTCTTGCTCCCTCTTGTACAAAAATGATCCCAACAATTGTCAGTAAAAATACTCCAAGTAAAACTGCTATACCTAAAACATCTCCTCTATCGCCAGTTTGAGCTTTTTCAATGGTTGAACTTAGAGCCTTAGGTAAAGTCGAAACAATATTCAAAAAAATTACCAGTGAAGCGCCTTGACCTATCCCTTTCTCCGTAATAATTTCACTAAACCACATTACTAACATTGAACCAGTAACTAAGGCGATAGAGGTTTGTAAGACAAATGTAGTTTCACTTATCCCCTGAATAGCATATTGTCTGAGAATTAAGGAAAAAATTATACTTTGCAAAAAACCCCATCCTAATGAAACATATCTAGTAATTTGAGCAATTTTTCTTCTTCCTGCTTCGCCTTCATTTTTTTGTAAATCTTCAAGCACAGGCAATGAAGCTGTGAGAAGCTGAATAATAATTGATGCATTGATAAAGGGAAGTATGCCTAATGCGAATATTCCTAAAGTTGAAATTCCTCCTCCAGTAAAAATATCTAAAAAACCTATTAGTTGCCCCCCTTGATCTATAAAACTTTTAAAAGCAACCCTATCAATACCAGGCATAGGGATATATATACCAAGTCTTACTAAAAGAAGAAGACCTAAAGTAGTTAAAACTCTACTCCTTAGCTCTTTATTTAAGAATAATTGGGTAAGTATTTCAGAAGCGCTAGGATTTCTACTTTTGTTGACAAACATTTTGAAGCTTAACTAAATTTTTAGTAAATTTATTTATTATTTATAAGCTCGCAGGATCCACCTGCGTCCTCAATTTTTTGTTTTGCAACTTTTGTAAATGCATGAGCTTGGACTTTTAACTTTACATTAATTTTTCCATTACCAAGGATTTTTAAAGGAAATTTTGGTTTGAAGATTAATCCTTTCTTAACTAGTGAATCAAGGTTAACTGTATCGTTATCTTTGAAATCATTTAATTTTTCTAAATTAATAATGGAATAGTTCTTTTGATTAATTATTTCAAAGTGCTTTAATTTTGGAACTCTTCTATATAGAGGCATTTGGCCTCCTTCAAAACCTGGACGTGTGGGTCTTCCAGAACGTGACTTTTGTCCTCTCATACCAAAACCACATGAAGCACCCTGACCAGCCGCAATACCTCTACCTTTTCTTAATTTTTTCTTTCTTGAGCCAGAGTTTGATTTAAGTGTATTTAATTTTGAAGTCATAATTTTCAAGAATAGAGCTGTTCAAGTGAAATGCCTCTTTCTTTTGAGGCAGATTTGTGTGTTCTTAATTGAGAAAGAGCCACCATAGCAGCTCTTGCATTATTCAAAGGTGTTTTACTACCCAATCTTTTTGCTAAGACATTTTTTATACCCGCTAATTCTAAAACTGTTCTAATTGAACCGCCAGCAATTACCCCTGTACCTGGAGCTGCTGGTCTAATTAATACATTAGCAGCACCATCTCGACCTTTAGATAAAGTTGGTATTGAATTATTTGGAGTTAGGGGAACTCTAACAAGATTCTTTTTACCATCTGAAACACCCTTTCTCACCGCACCAATTACATCACCTGCTTTACCAACTCCAACTCCAACTTGGCCTTTCTCATTACCTACAACAACTATTGCTCTAAAACTCATTTTTTTTCCACCCTTAACAGTTTTAGAAACGCGTCTAATTTGAACAACCCTTTCTTGCCAATCAGATTCTCTCTCTTGATTTCTCGAATCGCCTCTTCTATTTCTCTTTCGATCGTTATTGCGATTATTCTTTTTTTGTTCGTCAGGTATGGCTCCAGGAGCTTTATCATTCTTGGATTGAATTTCTTGTTTTGTAGGAGTGTCAGTCATAATAAAAAATAAAAGTTAAAATTCTAAGCCAGCTTCACGAGCAGCATCAGCAAGTGCCTTAACTCTACCGTGATATAAATTACCTCCACGGTCAAAAATTACTTGCTTAATACCTTTTTTTATCGCTCTCTTTGCTAATAATTCTCCAACAATGGAAGAAGAATTACAATCAGAGGATAATTTCCCAGATTTTTCTCTTAATTCCTTATCAACAGTTGAAGCTGAACAAATAGTTGTTTGAGCGCTATCATCTATAACCTGGGCATAAATATGGTTATTAGAGCGAAAAACTGATAATCTTGGACGCATTGCATCTCCAATTAAGAATCTTCTTAATCTTCTATGTCTTTTTTGGGTTTGTAATTTCCTGGAAAGTTTGGTCATTTTTTTAATTGGAATTATTTTTTGCCAGATTTACCAGCTTTTCTGAGAATTCTCTCATCATGGTATTTAATTCCTTTACCTTTATATGGTTCTGGAGGTCTAATTGATCTGATTTTTGCTGCTTCATTACCAACAATTTCCTTATCAATTCCAGATACGGTAACGTTTGTATTACTCTCAACTTTGTATGTTATACCATCAGGGGGGGTCATTTCTACAGGATGACTATATCCTGCACTTACAACAAGATTTTTACCTTTTACTTGTGCTCTAGATCCAACGCCAACAATTTCTAGTTTTTTTGAAAAACCTTGAGTAACACCTTCAACCATATTAGCGATTAAAGCTCTACATAAACCATGTCTCTGCTTTGAATATATTTTGGTAGTAGTAGGACTTACTACAACAGTATTATCTTTCTTATCAAAACTAACTCCCTCAGGCATCTGACGTTTTAACTCACCCTTTGGGCCTTTAACTGTAACTGTTAATCCATCAAAATCAACTGTAACTTTCTCTGGAATAAGTACTGGTGTTTTTCCGATTCTTGACATGATTAATTCTCCTTAATAAACATAGCAGAGCACTTCGCCGCCAATGCCTTGCTTCCTAGCATCGCGATCACTCATGACACCTTTAGAAGTTGATATTATGGCAACTCCAAGACCTCCAAGAACTTTTGGTAAACCTCTAGTATTTTTATAAATTCTCAAACCAGGTTTACTAACTCTTTGCATAGATCGAATAGTGGGGAATTTATTTTTACCACTATATTTGAGGCCGAGTATTATTTGTGATTTATAACCTTCACCTTCCTCATTAATATCAGAAATGAACCCCTCTTTTTGTAGCACTTTAGCGATACTTAAGGACATTTTTGAACCTGGGATTGTTGTGGATGTATGCTTTTTTTGACTCGCATTTCTAATTCGAGTAAGCATATCTGAAATAGGATCGTGATTTGACATAGTTTTAATTTAATTCTTACTAAAAGGCATTCCTAACTCTTGCAAAAGAGCTTTACCTTCTTGATCTGATTTTGCACTAGTGACAATAGTTATATCCATACCTCTTATTGAATCTATTTTATCAAAAGAGATTTCAGGAAAAATTAATTGCTCTTTCACTCCAACGGTGTAATTCCCTCTCCCATCAAAACTTTTTGGATTAACTCCTCTAAAGTCTCTTATTCTTGGTAAAGCTAGATTTATAAATCTCTCCAAAAAGGAATACATCCTATCTCCTCTCAAAGTTACAGTACAACCAATTGGCATGCCTTCACGAATTTTAAAACCCGCAATAGCTTTTTTAGCCCTAGTTACCAGGGCCTTTTGTCCAGTAATTGTTGCCATTTCGTTTAAAGAGGCTTCAAGAGATTTTGAATTTGAAGCTGCTTCACCAAGACCTCTGTTAACGTTGACTTTGACAACTTTAGGTACTTGATGAATATTTTTAAGACCAAGGTCTTTTAAAAGTTTTGGTCTAATTGATTCTTTGTAGCGATTTTTTAGAGTCATAATTTTTGTTAATTCTGGTCTTTGTCAGAATTGATAAATTAGAAAAAATTGAAATCTGGTTTCTGATGAAAAATTAATCAATTACTTCACCAGTTTTCTTCAATCTTCTTTTCTTAACCCCCTCTTTATCAATAAAGTATTCAATTTTACTTGTAAGCTTTTTATCCTTTGAAAAAAACATTACGTTTGATGCATGTAATGATGCTTCTTCTGTGAGTATTCTTCCATTTTCTCCTTCTTGAGTTGGTTTTACATGTTTAGTCCTAAGGTTAATTCCTTTGACTACAACTCTATTTTCAAGAGGGATAGTTTTTAAAACCTCACCAGTTTTCCCTTTGTCCTTGCCATTAATTACTTTTACCAAATCTCCAGTTTTGATTCTCATTTTTATTCTTTGAAAATTCTTTTTTTGTTTTAATGAATCCAACATTTAAATCACCTCCGGAGCCAGAGAAACAATCTTTGTATAATTTTTATCCCGCAGTTCTCTCGCTACAGGTCCAAAAACTCTAGTACCTTTTGGATTTTTATCTTCATTAATCAAAACTGCAGCATTGTCATCAAATCTAATTGAATTGCCAGTATTTCTTCTTAATGTTGCTTTAGTTCTGACGATAACGGCTTTAACAACTTCAGATTTTTTAACTCCCATATTCGGAAGAGCATCTTTAACAGTTGCTACAATTACATCCCCAACATGTGCGTATCTTCTATTAGAACCTAAAACCCTAATACATTGGAGTCTTTTAGCTCCGCTATTATCAGCAACTGTTAAATAAGTTTCTTGTTGAATCATTGTTTAACCTCCTCAACCTGATTTTTTTTATTGAGAATCTCCTCTATTGCCCATCTTTTATGAGCACTCAGGGGTCTAGTTTCTCTAATCTTAACGCGATCCCCCAAAACACATGTATTTTCAGGGTCATGCGCTTTGTATCGTGTAGTTCTACTTACAATTTTTTTATAAGTAGGATGTGGATATCTGTTAATAACAGCAACAACAACTGTTTTGTCCATTTTGTCGCTGACAACAGTACCAATTCTTTCTTTAAGTGCCATAACTAAATAATTAATCAGAAGTAGTTTTAGAAGCAGATTGACTCTTACTGAGAGTTAGTAATTGCGCAACTTGTTTCTTGATGATTTTAAATTTATGAGTTTCATTGAGCTGTCTAGTAGCTTGTTTGAATCTCAAATCAAAAAGATCTTTTCTTAATTGGTCTATCTTTTCAGTAATTTGATCAGAATTCAATTTCTTAAATTCTTTGAGAGACTCTGAGTTTTTCATTGTTTAACCTCCTCTTGAGATTTTTTACTTTTTTTTGTATTTTCTTTGGAGGAATCTTCTAATTTTTTATCAATGGATATAAATTTTGTTTTTACAGGCAGTTTGTATTGAGCCAAACGCATAGCTTCCTTTGCAATTTCCTCAGTGATATCCTCACCACCCATTTCAAAAAGTATTCTTCCAGGTTTTACAACTGCAACCCAAAATTCTGGATTACCTTTACCAGAACCCATTCTAGTTTCGGCAGGTCTCATGGTAACAGGTTTATCAGGAAATATTCTTATCCAGATTTGACCGCCACGTTTAATATATCTGGTCATAGCTCTTCTACTTGCTTCAATCTGACGTGCAGTTACCCATCCACAGTCTTGAGCTTGGAGAGCAAATTGACCGAATGCAATAGTATTACCTTTTGAGGCTACCCCCCTCATTCTACCTCTATGTTGTTTACGGAATTTAGTACGTTTTGGACTTAGCATTTTTTACCTCCTATGACTTCTCATTTGAACGATCCTCAAATTGCTGAGGTCTTCTACTAGCTTTCCTCTTAGGGCTAGCACCAACAGGGATAGTTTTTTGTTCTTCTTTAGGGAGCACTTCACCTTTGAAAACCCAAACTTTAATGCCTAGAACACCGTAAGTTGTATTAGCTTCACGTGTTGCATAGTCAATTTCAGCTCTCAAAGTATGTAATGGAACTCTACCTTCTCTAGTCCATTCAGTTCTAGCTATTTCAGCACCATTTAACCTTCCCCCTACTTGAATTTTAAGACCCAAGACTCCAGCCCTTTGAGCCCTTTGTAAAGCCATCCTAATAGTTCTTCTAAAGGCGACTCTTTTTTCTAGTTGCTGGGCAATATATTCAGCTAGTAAAAAAGCATCAGCATCAACGCGTTCAACTTCAACTACGTTTATTCTGACTTGCCTTGTTCTATCACCAATAGTTTTTTGAATCCCAGATCTTAATTCTTCAATACCACTTCCTTGTCTTCCAACTATAACTCCTGGTCTTGCTGTTTTTAATTCAAGTTCCAGTTGGTCAGCTTTTCTAGCTATTAAAACATCGCTAATTCCCGCTGCTCCATATTTTTTTTGTATGAAGGTACGAATTTTAAAATCTTCTTGGAGAAGAATTGGATATGTTTTGGATGTAGCAAACCACTTGGAGCGATGCTCTTGTGTAATTCCTAATCTTAATCCAGAAGGATGTATTTTATGTCCCATTAGTTTTGTACCTCCGCATTAGTTCGAGTAGGAGCAGATTCAACAGAAATACTGATGTGGCAAGTCTGTTTTTTAATTGAAAAAGCTCGACCTTGAGCTCTAGGCCTATACCTTTTCATTACAGGACCACTATTAGCCCATGCAGAGGAAATTACTAAAGTAGAAGGATCCATTCCAAGGTTATGTTCTGCATTTGCTACCGCAGATCTTAAAACTTTAGTAATAGGGTCTGTAGATCTGTAAGGCATAAATTCCAACATAATCAATGCATCTCTATAAGACCTCCCCCTTATCTGATCCAAAACTCTTCTCACTTTAGAGGCTGATCCGCGAACATAATTCCCATGAGCAATGGCTTGTTTTAGTGTTTCAGGTGTTTTTGTCATGATTTTGCTCCTTTCTTATCTCTTATATGACCTCGGTAAGTGCGTGTAGGAGCAAATTCACCAAGTTTATGACCAATCATTTGTTCAGTAATAAATACTGGAATGTGAGTCCTACCATTATGTACGGCGATTGTGTGACCGATCATTAAAGGTAAAATCGTAGAAGATCTCGACCAAGTTTTGATAACAGACTTGTCATTATCAGTATTTTGTTTTTCAACCTTCTTGAGCAGGCTATCTGCTATAAAAGGTCCTTTTTTTAGTGAACGTCCCATGATTATGTAATAGAAATTGAAATAATAAATGAAGTAATCAAGAGTCTCTTCCTCCTCTACTCCTCTTAGAAACACGACGACGTCTTCGAACTACTAATTTATTACTTGGTTTGTTCTTTTTACGTGTCTTTAATCCAAGAGCAGGTTTACCCCATGGAGTAACTGGACCTGCTCTACCAATTGGTGCTTTTCCCTCTCCTCCTCCATGTGGATGATCACATGGGTTCATTACACTACCTCTGACTTGTGGCCTTCTGCCAAGCCATCTTCTTCTTCCTGCTTTGCCTAAGCTAGTATTTCTTATTTCAGAATTTCCAACTTCTCCAAGAGTTGCGTAGCATTCTTTTCTTACAAGTCTTACCTCGGTAGATGGGAGTTTTAAAGCAACATAATCTCCCTCTTTTGCCATTACTTGGGCACTAGCTCCTGCCGATCTAACCATCTGAGCACCTCTACCAGCATATAATTCAACGCAATGAACACTAGATCCTAATGGCATAACAGAAAGTGGCATTGCATTTCCATCTTCAATTGGAACACTTTCTCCAGATATGACATTTTGTCCAACTTTTACTCCTGCTGGAGCGATTATATATCTTTTCTCTCCATCTTCGTAGAATAAGAGTGCCAGCCTTGCATTTCTATGAGGATCGTAGTGAATAGCAGCAACTTTAGCATTGATATTTCTTTTATCTCTTCTAAAGTCGACTAATCTATATTGCCTTTTATGACCACCTCCACGATGTCGACAAGTGATAACTCCACGATTATTCCTGCCTTTAACTCTATGTTTTGAAACTATTAGTGATCTTTCAGGTTTTGCACTTGTTATTTCACTAAAGTCAGTAACTACCCTCTGCCTAGTGCCAGGTGTGTAAGGTTTAAATTTACGTATTGCCATGATTAAAGCTCCTTAAGATTCTGGAAATAGTTGGATTTTGTCTCCTTCAGCAAGACGTACAATTGCCTTTTTGACCTGAGAACGTTTACCGGAAAATTTCCCAACTCTTCTTGTTCTCCTAGGAGGATTCATAGTGTTAACTCCTATGACTTTAACACTAAATAAGGCTTCAATAGCTGCCTTTATTTGTGGTTTTGCCGCTCTAGGATCTACTTCGAAAGTATATTGGTTAACATCTAACGAATTTGTAGCTTTCTCAGTAATTACTGGCTTACGTATGACATCGGCTAAACGAGAATCGAATAATTTACTCATGATGCATAAACCTCCTGTATTTTATCTATCGCTGATTGACCTATGACCAATTTATTGGCATTGAGAATATCAAATACATTTAATTGATCGGCGGCGATTAATTTTACTTTCTCGATATTATTAATGGATTTTTTTATAATATCGGAAGGACTATCAAGAATAACCAAAACTTTTTCAGTTTTTTGTATACCTAATCGGGCAAGGCCATTGATGATATCACTTGTTTTAGGCTGCTTTAAAGTAGATCCAAAATCTTCAACAGCCTTCATATCAGATACTCTGGACATAAGAGCTGTTCTAAGAGCTAATCTACGTTCCTTACGATTCATATCAAGATTGTAAGAACGTGGCTTCGGTCCAAAAATAATTCCGCCACCAGGTCTTAAGGGTGTCCTTATTGATCCTTGACGAGCTCTTCCTGTACCTTTTTGTTTGTATGGCTTTCTACCTCCCCCGCGCACTTCAGATCTTGTCAAAGTTGATGCTGTCCCTTGTCTTTTATTTGCTAGCTGTCTAAGGACTGCTCTATGGATTAAGTCTGCCGAAGAAGTTTCTTTAGCAACTGCTAAATCAAGAGTAACTTTTCCTGATTTTTTACCATCCCACTTTAAAGTTTCAAGTGTTGTCATGATTTTTCACCTCCTTTATTGCCTACAACATTATTTGGCTTAATGTTGACAATTGAGCCGGGCTTACCTGGAACAGAACCCTTGACTACAAGCAAATTCTTCTGATCATCAATTTTTAGAACTAACAATCCTTTGGTAGTTATCTGTTTTCCTCCATATCTTCCTGCCATTCTTTTCCCTGGATAAATTCTACCCGGAGTTGTTCCTGCTCCTGTAGATCCTGGTGCTCTATGATTTTTTGAACCATGACTCATAGGGCCTCTGCTAAAACCGTGTCTTTTCTGGTAACCTGCAAAACCTCTACCCATAGATTTGCCACTGATATCAACTTTTTGACCAACCTCAAAGTTTTTTACAGTTATTTGTTTTCCGATTTCATAAGATGAAGTTTCTTCAACCCTATATTCTTTCAAATGCTTTAAAAGTTCTTCACCTGATTTCAATAAGTGTCCCTTTTCAGGTTTGCTTAAATGCTTCTCTTTGGACAAGCCATAACCTATCTGAACGGCGGTATAACCATCCAAAGCGGTTGTTTTCAGTTGAGTGATGCGGCATGGACCAGCCTCTATAAGAGTAACTGGTACAGAATTACCTTTATCATCGAAAAGTTGGGACATGCCCAATTTCTTTCCTAAAATTCCGATAGACATAAGACTAAGTTAGGCTAGCTCGTAATAATTTTTCAATTATCTAAACCTTTCAGTTAATAAGGTGAAGTTAATAAAAAAACAATTAGTAAGGTCGAGACTTATCTGAAATACATAGATAGTTTCTCTTGGGATACACCCACCTGAGTTTTTTAACGAAACGCTAAAAAATGTGAAATTTTCAGAGGCTCGGCTAGCTTGCGAGCTTAAAAATTCACTGAGTTACAATTGTACATCATCAAGTACCATAAAATAAAATAAAATAGAAATAAAGGAAATTTTTATGCCATTACTTCTCTCAGGGAAAAAGTTTCATAACGATTTAAAAACTAACAAATGTCTCGCAATATTTGCTCCTCTTGAAGGTGGTTATGAAACTCGTCTTTTGAGGAGAATGAGGGCCAAAGGCTTTAAAACTTTTATAACTTCAGCAAGAGGGCTTGGAGATCCAGAAGTTTTCTTGCTCAAATTGCATGGCGTTAGACCACCACACCTTGGTCATCAAAGTGTAGGAAGAAACGGAGCGCTTGGGGAAGTTCAACAAGTAATCCCACAAGCTTCTGAGTTATTTAATGAAAATGATAAAAATAAATTACTTTGGTTATTAGAAGGTCAAGTATTATCTCAATCTGAATTAGAGAGCTTAATAGAGATTTGCACAAACGATAATAAACTAACAATAGTTGTTGAAATGGGGGGTTCAAGAAAACTTGAATGGAAACCATTAAGTAATTATATTTTGGATGAATTTGAAAGTTAAATTGTTTGATTAAAACCAAGAATAAAAAAGATAAATGGATTAAGTTAATTTGTGGTGCCAGTAATGAAGATATTGTTGCCATAGAAGATTTATGTGCAATTTATACTGCTGCTGGTGTTGACTACATAGATGTTGCAGCAGAAGAATCTATAGTTTATGCAGCAAAAAAAGGAATCGATTGGGCAAAAAAAGTCTTTAAAAACTCCCCTGGATTAATGATAAGTATTTGTGATGGTAATGATATCCACTTTCGAAAAGCAAAATTTGATCCATTGAAATGTCCCCCTAATTGTCCAAGACCATGCGAAAAAGTATGCCCCACCTTTGCAATTGATAATTTCGGAATTAACGAGAGTAAATGTTATGGATGTGGAAGATGTTTAAATAGTTGTCCTCTAAATCTAATTACTGAATATGAATATAATTTGTCAAAAAATGATTTAGCATCAACACTTCAAAAAATAAAACCTAATGCAGTAGAAATTCATACAGAAATCAATCGTCTAGATTCCTTTACAAAAGTTGTAAGTATCCTTAAAAGTTCTGGAATGAAATTAGACAAGATATCTATTAGTTGTGGATTAAATCAATCTTTCAAAAAAGCCCAAGAGCCTGAAGATCTTTTAAAAGCTCTTTGGGAAAGATATGAAATTCTGAATGAGCTAGATATTCCCCTTATTTGGCAACTAGATGGAAGGCCAATGTCTGGAGATCTTGCTCCTACAACAAGTAGAGATGCTGTTAAGTTATTTGAAAAAATCGGTTCCGATCTTCCACCAGGATTAATTCAATTAGCAGGAGGAACAAATGAAAAAACTCATGAATTGTTGAATTCAAACAATCTCCCAGATGGGATAGCATTTGGAAGTGCTGCAAGAAAAATTATGCAGCCCCTTATTGAATTTGCTCACAAAAATAACAAAAAGCTCTATGAGTATCCTGAAATAATGGGTTTGGCGATCAAAAAAGCTCAGAAATTTCTAGAGCCATGGAAATCGAGCTCATTCAAATAATATTTTTATTTTTCAAAACTAGCGCCATGTTCATAAAAAATTTGTATTTTTTGGATAGAAAAAAATCTTCTCATGTATTAAAATAGTAATTCAATGGGCCGTCGCCAAGTGGTAAGGCATCGGGTTTTGGTCTCGACATTCCTAGGTTCGAATCCTAGCGGCCCAGTTCTAATATTCAATTAGTGTCTTCTCAAAAAATTTTTCTATTTGATTTTGATGGAGTAATAGTTGATGGAATGCAAGAATATTGGCATAGCTCCTTGCTGGCCTGTGAAAGATATTTAAATTCACCCAACATCACTATTGATCAAAAACTTTATCAAGTAGTACCAAATTCTTTCAAAGAAATTAGGCCTTGGGTTAAATATGGTTGGGAAATGATTCTAATTGTTCACGAAATTATAAAAACAGAAAATCCATTAAAAAGTGATAATAAAGAAGATTTCATTAATAATTATCATCAAAATTGCCAGAGGATATTAAATGAAAATTCTTGGATAGCAGAAGATATACAAAAAATGTTAGATAAGTCTCGCAAGTACCAAATTGATAAAGATTTTAAATCGTGGGTAAATTTACATAAACCTTTTTTTGAAATTATAAATTTTATGAAAGAATTAAGCAAAAGAGGAATTAAAACTGGAGTCATAACAACTAAAGGTAAAATATTTGCAGAAAAAATTCTTAAACAATTAAATATTTTTCCAGAATTTATTTTTGGTTATGAATCAGGAACAAAAATCAAAATAGCTGAAAAACTTACACAAACTTATGAAATTTTAGGCTTTATAGAAGATAGAAAAAAAACTCTAATCGATATTAAACAAAATTCAGAAACTTCTCACATTCCATGCTTCCTAGCTGATTGGGGATATTTGAAAGAATCAGATAAAAATAAGTTAAGTAATGAAATCAAATTAATAAAATTAGGAAACCTTGGAGAATTAGTTGCAATTTAAAGATAATCAGCTAAAGTACAGATGTACTATAGTTTGTATTTATGAAGTTTGGTTTAAATAAAAATTTCCAAATTTAGAATAATTACAAGAACTTTAAAAGATAAATCAAACAATGAGCCTTGAAGAAAAGAAAAAAACTGAATCAAAAGAAAAAGACAAGGCATTAAGTCTTGTATTAGGTCAAATAGAAAGAAATTTTGGACGAGGTTCAATAATGAGACTTGGTGACGCCTCAAGAATGAAAGTAGAAACAATATCTACTGGAGCGCTCACCTTAGATTTAGCATTAGGAGGAGGCTATCCAAAAGGAAGAGTAGTAGAAGTTTACGGACCAGAAAGTTCAGGAAAAACTACATTAACGCTTCACGCGATTGCGGAAGTCCAAAAAAATGGAGGAGTAGCTGCATTTGTAGATGCTGAGCATGCACTCGATCCAGTTTATGCGGCATCTTTAGGTGTTGATGTTGAAAATTTGTTAGTTTCACAGCCAGATACTGGTGAAATGGCTCTAGAAATAGTTGACCAACTTATAAGATCGAGTGCGGTAGATCTTGTAGTTGTTGACTCGGTCGCAGCACTAACCCCAAGAGCCGAGATAGAAGGAGAGATGGGAGATCACGTAATTGGAAGCCAAGCAAGACTAATGAGCCAAGCAATGAGGAAAATAACAGGAAATATTGGCAAATCTGGATGTACGGTAATATTCCTGAATCAATTACGCCTAAAAATTGGCGTTACATACGGCAATCCAGAAACAACCACAGGAGGTAATGCATTAAAATTTTACGCCTCAGTAAGACTTGATATCAGAAGAATTCAAACTCTTAAAAAAGGTACTGAGGAATATGGCATAAGAGCAAAAGTGAAAGTAGCAAAAAACAAAGTTGCACCCCCATTTAGAATTGCAGAATTTGATATTCTCTTTGGGAAAGGTATTAGTACAACAGGATGCTTATTAGATTTAGCAGAAGAGACTAATATCATCATAAGGAGAGGTGCTTGGTATAGTTATGAAGGAGAAAATATTGGACAAGGAAGAGATAATACAATTATTTGGCTTGATCAAAACTTAGAAATCAGGAATAAAGTAGAATCTATAGTTAAAGAGAAATTAACAGAAGGAACTGAAGTCAGTTCCAATTCAATGAAAGCATTAAATAGCAATCCTGCTAATACAATCGCTGTTAATGATATAAAAACAGTAGCTTAGATTTATAAAGAATCAGCTAAAGTCCACCACCCAGCAGCAGGGCCTATAAATCTCACTACAATCCATAAGATTACTAATCCTCCGATTCCAAACCAACTGGCCTTAATACTTAATTTAATTAGGTTATCTCTTTGATTGATTGTAAAGGGAAGCCATTCAAATAATCTTGGAGACTCATCAATTTTAGTTTTAGTATTATTTTTTTTTGGAGGTAAACCAAGTGTTTTACGTCTTTTTGCTTCTCCCATATTTCTTTAGTTATTTACAAAATCATAACCTAATCAAAAGGTAGCATATAGTTAATTTGTTTTGAGGGTTGAATGTTTTGCAAAAGTAATCTTCCCCAGTTTCTTTTATTTGCTCTTCCATCTAGGATTATTAACTTACCTGAATTTCTTCTTAAAGGAGAAATAGATCTTTCAAGTTTAATTCTAGCTTGAGGAAGAAAGAAGTCTCTAAACCAATCTTGAGAAAGCTTCTTTTTATGAGAGACAGTAATTGCATTAATAGGTTCCGACATATTCGGAATCGGAAGTAAAGGAATGATAATTTGTTCTGGAATTTGAATTAAATAAGAATTCATAATCCACCAGTCAAAACCAGAGCAAAGGATTTCATTTCTACCTGAGGGAATTGTCTCTAGCAATACTCTCTTCCCGTAAGTAGAAGCTAATTCTGTAGCAAGATTAGTTTTTAAATCAATATCATCAGACAATACTAAAGTTAAACCCTTTCTAAAAAGTATTAACTTTTTGCATTTGTCCATTATTGAATTGGTAAAAAGAGGATTATTAGGAAGCAACTGTTTAGAGGGTATATATAAAGAAATCTTTTTCTCTTCAAAATTACTCTTAAAATTAATAACCAAGTCAATATCTAAACTATGCTTTTTAAAATACATTTGGAGAAAATTATCTTTTCTCAATGCTGATAAAAAAACAAATTTATTATTTGAAAACAATTCCTTAATTTGAAAAAGTTCATCTATTGGCTGTAAATACAAATTCCAATCTAAATTTTTATCGTTTAACTTTACCCAGCATGCCCAACCTTGAGATAATGCTTTGTTGACGCTTAAAAATTTATCAGAAAAAAAAGAATTTTCATGAAAAAAGTTTGACAAGAAACTAATTTCTTTTTCATCTAAATTGATATAACTATTTCCTAAGACCTTTCTCAAGAAGAACTTTTTCTTCAACGAATCATATACTTTTATAAATTTTTGATTGATTAATTCAAATTCTTTAAAATTTTTTGTCCAATCCTCTTTAAGTAAAGAAATCCTAAAATGATTTTTTAAATCCTGTTTTATATCCTCAATTCCTGAATAAACTATTCGATGATTTCTGAGATTACGAGAATTGGGATCATTAAGAAATTTTTGGATAGTTATCAAGTGAACACGATGATTTGCAAGAATAATTTGATCATTTTTCAAAATAAAATTAAAACCTAGATTTTTCAATGAATCAATCTGAAATTGGCTTATAAATTGGATTTTTTCTTTAGATAAAATAAAAGTTGAATCCTCTTCCTTTAAAAATAAAGAAATCAAAATTGGAGGTAACCAATCATAACTAGAGAAAATTTCTGAATTAATTAGATAGGTAGAATCATTTTCAATACATTTGGAAACTAACCTACCAAAAGAATATATGTGCTCCCAATTAATACTTTGATCTCTCAAAAATTTTTTCAAATATTGATGACTTAAAATTTCAAGCATTTATAATTAATTAAATTTCAAAAACATGCAAAATTTATGAACCTAATATACAAAAAATTGGTATCAATAAAAGAGGGTATTGAATTAATTAATTTATGAAAATTGGAATAGTAGGATTAGGATTAATTGGTGGTTCTTTAGGATTAAAACTCCAAAGTCTAAATCATACAATTTATGGAATAGCAAATAATGAATTTAATGAAAAGAAAGCTAAGGATAAAAAACTTGCAAATTTTGTTAGCTGTGATCTGAGCTTATTAAAAAAATGTGAGCTAATAATTTTGGCATTGCCTATCAAAGATTTGATCAGTCCGTCGCAACAATTAGTAGCATCAATACCTCAAGAAACAATACTAACTGATGTAGGGTCTGTAAAAGAACCAATTGTAAATACATGGGAAAATTCACATCCTCTATTTATTGGATCTCATCCAATGGCAGGCACAGAAAAAAAAGGAGTTGATTCAGGTTTTGAAGGTCTTTTTGAAAATGCAAATTGGATTATTACCCCAACACAAAATAGTGATTTAAATTCAGTCAGAACTATTTCCGAGCTCATAAAATCAATGGATTGCGAAATTTGCCAAGCTTCGCCAAAAGAACATGATGAAGCAGTATCTCTAATTTCTCATTTGCCTATATTTTTAGCTTCTGCCCTCATAGAAACTGCGCAAACAAAAAATAATCAATCTTTATTAGATCTTTCGCAAAAATTAGCTGCTACAGGATTTGCTGACACTTCGAGAGTTGGCGGAGGCAATGAACAACTAGGCCTAGATTTAGCTATTAATAATCAGATTAATGTTTTAAATTCCATAAATAATTTTAAAAATAAGCTGAATATACTGGAATCTCTTATTAAAGAAAAAAATTGGGATTTACTTTCTAAAAAACTTGCTGAAGCAAAAGAAAACAGACAAAATTTTATAAACTAAAATTTTCTATACCTTTGGAAGCTAAAATTTGCCTTGAAACCATTAATGCAGACTGACTAACACCTGCAGTCCCCTCTCCTGGATAAATCGAATCTCCACATAACCATAAACCTTCAAAAGGTGTCCTACTTGATAATCCAAATAAACCAAAAATATCTGGATTTTGACCAAGCCCGCCTACTATTCCATTAGGTCTTTTTGTCCATTTTTCAAAGCCCAATGGAGTTGCTAATTCTCTATGTAGCCATTTTTCAGGATCAATATCAAATTGACTTTCCAATTCAAGGGATATTTTTTTCATGAAACCATTTTTTTTCTTTAAGTAAGTTTGTTTATCTAGATCAAACCAATCTTTAGTGTTGGTAAAGATACTGGCAATTAAAGTAACCTCACCTTTTGGCGCTCTTCCATCACCATCATCACTAATTGATACAAATAACGAACAAAATTCTTTTGAAACAAATTGATAATGATTGGAGAATGTTTTTTTAATATGTTCCTTTTTTAATGCTGAATAAAAAACTACAGCTCCACTTGGATCAGGCAAATTATTAAGTCGATTTTTATAATTTTTTTTTCTTTCTAAAGGATCTTTCAAATGCTTGAGCAAAGATTGTGGAGGTGCGGTATAAATCACATCTTTTGCTTGATAAATAAATGATTTTTTTTTCGAATTAGCAGATAGTTGCCAACACATATTTACGTCGTCAAAAGTTATAGAATTAACTTCTTGCCCAAAAATTAAATTAACTCCAGTTTTAATTAATGAACTTTCTAGTGATTCACTTAAAGACTGCATAGATTTTTTAAGATGCCACAGACCATGTGGCTGTTGACACATCTGAAGAACAGTAGATCCATATAATGCTGCAGTACTATAAACGTCCTCTTGAGAATAAAGTTTTAGTTGAAGATTTAAGAATTTAATCAAGCGCTTATTCTTGGATAATCCACATATCCGCAATAGATCAAAAATAGTAGATTTAAGTAAGATACCTGTGACGAGGTTTGAAGGTACTAGTGCTTTGAGAAGTTGAGAAAAATCCCAAAAATTACTTATTGGTAATACAGGATTATTATTAGCAAATATCCAATTACTTTCATGTATTAGGGTACAAAGCTTCCAAAATCTTTGACTCCCAGGAAACTGCATTTCTCGTTCAGCAACCCATTTACTTTTTTCATACCAAATAGGTATAGGATTACCACCATCATTTAAATCAACAATGCAAGCAGGGTCTAAAATTGTGGCTTCTGGGGATGGAATATCTAAAAAATCAAAAATTCTAGAATGTATTCCTCCCTTCTCTAAACCAGCAACCTGAGTTGCGCCAACATCGAAAGTATAATTCTTTCTTTTAAAAGTACCGGCACATCCTCCGGCTTGAGTATGAGATTCGATTAAAGTCACTGATAAGCCTTGTTTTGATAAAATCGCTGCAGAAGTTAGTCCTGCTATACCGGCGCCTACAACAATAACTTCAGACTTTTTCATTAAAATGCAAAAATTATCTCCTATTGAAATTAACGAAATTTGTGAAGAATTAGGTGAAACCTATCCAAAAAGTATTGAACAAGTACATGGTGGCGATATTCATAATGCATGGCGAATAGAATTCTCAAACAAAAAGTTATTCCTTAAAAGAAACATTAGAAACAAAAAATTTCTTGAATTTGAAAAATATTGTCTCCAAAATTTAAGAAAATATATTAATCAAGAGAACTTAGTTATTCCTGAAGTTATTGCATATAAAAATATAAAAAATATAGAGATTCTTTTAATTGAATGGATAGATATGCATAACTTTGACCAAAAAAAGCTTGGAAAAGGTTTAGGTGAATTGCACTTGAAATCAGCTGAATCTAACCCCAAAATGTTTGGGTTTCCAGTTGAAGGTTTTATCGGAACAACAGATCAGAAAAAAGGCTTGGAAGATAATTGGATAGATTGTTTTTTAAACTTAAGGATAATACCTCAATTATTAAGTCTTAAATCGAGAATTTTAGATAAAGAAACTATAAATAAAGTTAAAGAAAAAATTCAATCAGAATTGCTGAATCACAAACCAATAAATGCTCTAGTTCATGGTGATTTATGGTCAGGCAATGCAGGAATGGACAAAAATGGAAAGGGGGTTATATTTGACCCTGCATCATGGTGGGCAGATAATGAAGTAGATATAGCTATGACAAAACTATTTGGAGGTTTTAGAAAAGAATTTTATGAAGAATACCATAGAATTTTTCCTATAAAAAACGGATTTGAAAAAAGAATTATTATTTATAATTTTTATCACATATTGAACCACGCCAATATGTTTGGAGGAGGGTACTTAAACCAAGTTGAAGATTACGTAAAAGCAATTCTTAATATGTAATATTTAACTACCCTAAATATGTCTTCTTAAGATTTTGTACCTTATCTAAAACAGCTTCACGATTTTCACTGGTACGAAGATTTTGCCAGCTCCATTGACCGACAACAATGACCCCAAGCAGTTCTAGTAAACCAGGAAGAATTGGGAAAAAGTTTATCGTGTCAATGACAACTTTAATTATTATCTGAGCTATTACGACAACAGCAATTATGCCTGCCGCCTTGCCGTACTTGCCCATTTGAGTCCAATCAACATTACCAAGGGTTTCGTTGACTTTTCCCATAACATCAGAGTACTTCTCTGAAAAACTTTTGGTTTCTGAGCTTGTATCGGAGCCGGAGTCTTGGTTTGACTCTGGAGTGTTATCACTCATGAATTCAGTAAACTTAATATATGAACCAGACAGTATCGGAAAAAACGTCTATTGACTACCTTTTTGTTGTGCAAAATTCCGAACCGAAACATTTTGTATTTTTTTAGAGGCGTTTGTATATATGCTTTCTGAAGATATTTAAACTTAAAATTTATTTATAAAAACTTCACATTATGATCTAGTTCTAACAAAAACATTAATAAATTAGAGTAATAAGAAAAATTTAAAAGTCTAAAATTTTTATTTTAATTATTATATTTTCATAGTTTATCTCGCAACAATTAAAGGATTTCAATGTCCAAAGATATAAAATTTAATTTCTTAAACTCTGATGAAGAAGAAAGATATCAAAAACATTTGACCCTTAAAGAGATAGGTTATGAGGGTCAACTAAATCTTAAAAACAGCTCAGTATTATGCATTGGAGCAGGTGGGCTTGGGTCTTCCGTTTTGCTTTATTTAGCTGCAGCAGGAATTGGGAGAATTGGAATAGTTGATAACGATCAAGTTGAAAAGTCTAATCTCCAGAGACAGATAATTCATGAAACAAATACTATTGGCAATCTTAAAATTGATTCTGCTAGGAAAAGAATTAAAAAATTTAATCCTAATTGTGAAATATTAACCTTTTCAGAGAGAATTAATCCTAAAAATGCTCTTAAAACAATAAAGGAGTTTGATGTTATTTGTGATTGCTCGGATAACTTTGGCACAAGATATTTAATAAATGATTCATGCCTGATATTAAATAAACCCCTAGTCTTTGGAAGTGTACAAGGCTTTGAAGGGCAAGTGAGTGTTTTCAATTTATATAAAAATAGTCCTAATTTAAGAGACTTACTTCCAGAATCACCTACAAAAAATGCTGTCCCTAGTTGTGCAGAATACGGGGTTGTGGGTGTATCAACAGGTTTAATAGGAATTCTTCAGGTTAATGAAATTATCAAAATCATTTTAAAAAAAGGTGAAATTTTAGATGGGAAAATTTTAATTTTTGATTTATTTAATATGAATATGAAAAAATTACATCTAAAAAGTGATCAGTTAAATAAACGAATAAAAAATCTGTCTCAGTTTGAGAGCTTTTATAATAGTGATGAATATTGTGGGAAAAACGATGAAATTAAAAGTATAAATGCTAATGACTTTAATAGTTTATACAAAGCAAAACCTAACAAAATTCTTTTAATTGATGTTAGAGAAAATGAAGAGTTTTCTAAATCTGCAATAGAGGGATCCATCTCAATTCCCCTGAGTCATTTACAGCAAGAATCTGACTTAAAATTTATTCAAAAAGAAAGTTTAAATAAAGAGGTTTTCACTATATGTAAATCGGGGAAACGCTCTGAAAAAGCTTCAAGAATCTTGTCTAAATTCAAAATTCAGTCAAGATCTATTGAAGGCGGCATTGAAAAAATAAAAAAATATTGTGCAAATAATTTTTTAAGAATAAGTTAGTAATCAACTCCTCTTTTTAAATCAACTCCTACATTTGCATAATGCTTATGACAAACCATTTCAGAGTAAACATCAGCTAGTTCAAAGTATGAAGGTTCATTTTTACACCTCCCAGTAATTATAACTTCTGTATCTGCTGGTTTTTTTAAGAGCGTTTGATGTATTGATTCCACAGGTAACAACTCTAAATCAACAGTTGGATTCAATTCATCTAAAATGATTGTTTTATACAAGCCAGACAAAATAGCAGCTTTAGCAATTTCCCATGCTCTTTCAGCCTCAACATAATCAATTGGTTGTTGTTGACCTCTCCACACAATGGCATCTCTGCCTGAACGCAAATGATCTACTAAATGAGGGTAACTCTCTCTCAAAGCTTCTATGGCAGCATCTTCGGTATATCCATTTCCACCTTTTAACCACTGTAATATTAAAACTCTATGACTTTTATCTTGAGATATTCCTTTACCGATAGCTTGAAGAGCCTTGCCGAGTGCACTTGTGGATTTACCCTTTCCTTCACCAGTATAAATCTCAATTCCACCACTATAACTACTTTTTTTGGATAATTCTGATAATTCTCCTATCAAACGTGGTCTCATTTCTGAGTGGAGTTGAGATATTCTTACCAAAGAGGATGGGGCTGCCCTTCCAGTAATAATTATTTCTAATCCATCTGGACGATTTTGCAGAGTATCAACTACTTCATTGATATCAAGCATTCCTAAATCAAGAACTGGATTCAACTCATCCAGTACAACTACAGAATAAAGAGAACTAGCAATTGCTCCTTTAGCAATATTCCAACCTCTCTCGGCCTCACCAACATCAAACTTTGTCACTTGGGCAGCAGTGAAAAATTCGGATCTTCCTGTCCTTACATGGTCAATTAAATGTGGAAAGCCTCTTTGTAAAGCCTCTATAGCTGAATCCTCGTCATATGGTCTCTCAGGGCCTTTTAAAAATCTTAGAAGTAAAACTCTTGACTGTCTTTTTTCGCAAATACCTAATCCTATTGTCCTGAGAACTACTCCCAATGCAGCCTGACTTTTCCCCTTACCTTCTCCATCATAAATATGTAATTGACCTTTTGATCTCTCTTGACTGTCACTGGCTGTGACAATGCCAATTCCTCTATTTCTACTCGTATTCGTCAATTGAACAAAATTAGTAAATTTAATCTAAGATATAGATAATAATATTATTAAAGATTTAATAATAAATTCAACCTATTCATAGGTAATTTGAATTTTAAAGTAATTAGCATGTTCAATCAACTAGAAATTCTCTCTGATGAACAAAGTGAAAAGCTTTATACAATTAGAAGATACATTAAGAATCTTGATAGTGTTTGTATTGCTTATTCCGGAGGAGTTGACAGTACACTAGTAGCATCATTAGCATTCGAGCAATTAGGTAGCAAAGCAATTGCCATAACTGGAATTTCTCCTGCATTAGCAACAAGTCTTCGTGAAGAAGCAAGAAGGCAAGCAAAATGGATTGGAGTAAAGCATATAGAGATTAAAACATCAGAATTAGACCAATCAAGTTACAGTGAAAATCCTAAGGATAGGTGCTTTGCATGCAAAAAAGAGCTCCACAAACATACAACCTACCTCTCTAAAAAACTTAATTACAAGATAGTTTTAGATGGAGTCAATCTGGATGACCTTAAAGATTACAGACCAGGCATACAAGCTTCAAAACGAGCAGGAGTTATCTCTCCCCTTGCAAAATTTAAAGTCTCAAAACAAGACATTAGGGATATATCAAGAGCATTGGGTTTTCCTTGGTGGGATAAACCTGCTCAACCTTGTTTATCATCAAGATTTCCTTATGGCCATGAAATAACTAGTGAAAGGCTAAAAATGGTTGAGAAAGCAGAAGAATATCTTAAAGAATGTGGAATATCTGAGGTTAGAGTTAGATGCCAAGGCTCAACTGCAAGGATAGAAATTCCCCAAGATGAATTAAAGCATTTTTTTAACAAATATAATTTTAGAGAGTTAGTTCAATATTTTTCTAATTTAGGATTTAATTGCACAAGTTTAGATCTTGAGGGACTTGTAAGCGGAAAATTAAATAGGTAAATATTGTCAAACAACCGTTCTGATCTGATTAGAGACTGCTGAAGGTGGATTTCGCTCAATGACACGCAAAGAATGTTCTTTAGCTATCAAAGATTCAATTAAATATTGACTAGCTAGTTCAGGCATCATATTTTGACCACATGTAAAAATATCGACTGCCGAATAATTAGATTCAGGCCAAGTATGTATTGAAATATGAGATTCTGCCAGTAATGCTATTGCCGTAACCCCCTGAGGCTCAAATTTATTACTCATCAAATTCAAAACTGTTGCATTTGCCAATTTAGCAGCTCTATTTAAAATACAGCGCAAAAAGGATTCGTCATTTAATTTTTCACGATCGCATCTATAAAGTTCCAACAAAAGGTGTTTACTTTGATGAATTAATTTTTGCTCATCACTTAACGAACTTAAAATTTGACTTTTTTTGTAGATTTCCATTTAAAAATTTATATGAAACTAAGATTAGCTAAAAAACATGCTTTTTAAAATTATAAGTGAATCATTTGTGAAGAGCCTAAAAAAGACTGATTAAATTTATCTAAATGTGTCGCACTTATAAAACATTGACTATCTTTACCAACAGAATTTAATAATAAATTTTGCCTGGTTAAATCTAATTCCGCCAAGACATCATCCAATATAAGTATTGGAGGAACATTTAATGTTTTAGTTAATAAATCGAGTTCAGCCATCTTTAAAGCCAAGATAAAAGTCCTTTGCTGTCCTGAGGAACCATATTTTCTAACTGAAACATTATTAATTAGAAACTCAATATCATCACGATGAGGGCCAAAATTACATTTACCAGTCAATGCTTCTATTGAACGCTGATTTAAGAGTTGTTCTGCTATTTTTTTACTAATAACTTCTTCTTCTTCTTCTTCTGGACTTATATTTTGTATGCCCGATAGATAATTTATGTCTATTTGCTCTTGAGATTTACTTAAATGATTATGCCAATATTCAACATATGGTTTTATTTTTAATAAAGCTCTTCTTCTGCGCCGAAAAATTCTTGTACTTATTATTGACATTTGAATATCAAAGCTTTCAACAATATCTGTGGAT
>CACJAC010000003.1 GCA_902591275.1 uncultured Prochlorococcus sp.
CAACTTATGGGGTAGATATTGGGGTAGTCAAGAAGAAATATCTAATTTACATTTTGAATTATGCTACTACCAGCCAATTGAATGGGCAATAAAAAATAGTATCCATTTGTTTGATCCTGGAGCAGGCGGGAAACATAAAAGAAGGAGGGGGTTTTTTGCGAAAAGCACCATTAGCTTGCATAAGTGGTTTGATAAAAATATGGAAAATATAATTTATCCTTGGCTAAATGAAGTTAATAAACAAACTAAGATGGAAATTGATATTGAAAATAAATCTATACCCTTTAAGTAAAAAATTATTTAGCTTTACCAAAGATTATATTAGTAATATAGTTTTTATTAACTTCTAAGAATGGATTCTAGTAAAAGTTTCGATGAAAAAATAAATATTGATGATAATCTATCCAACCGATATATAGACTTAGATCCAAACGGTTATTTTATTATAAAAGTAGATTTAGTAGAAAATAAAATAATTTTGGAGCACTATCTAAATAATATTAATGATGATGGATATGCGCTTGACCCAGAAACAAATGAACCAATTAAATGCGACTCTGAAAATAAAAGAGTTAGTAATGAAGTGTTTGAAGGTATTAGTGCAAAACAACTTGGAATATGCATCACTGAAGAAAGAAACGACTTAATCACCAGATTCGACCATGCTCTATATTTAGGCCGGGAACTACAAAAAGCAGAAGAATGTTTATACAAAAGATTACCCTATATACAAGATTAAGAAATTAAACGAAACAATCTAATCTTTTGATCTGATGTTAAATTAAATAAAAATAAAAAAATTAATGAACATCATTTTCTATTTTGCATTTATTGGTTTTGGTTTTGGAGCTGCTTTCGCATTAGATAAGCTCTTAAGAGCAGTTAAATTAATTTAAAAAACTATAAAATTTTAATAGCCTCTCCATACAAATCATATTCATCCGCAAAAGAAATATTTGCTTCAACAAATTTACCAATATAATTTTTCAAATCAATTGTATCTTCAACAGATAAAATTACAGTTCCGTCAATTTCAGGAGCGAAATTGTAGGACCGACCAATTAATTCATTGTTATCTGATATTTTTTCTACCAAAATCTTCATTTTTGAACCAACATATGACTGATTTTTATCTTTAGAGATATTTTGCTGAACTGAAATAACGTTATCTTTTCTTGCCTCTGCAACCTCTGGAGATATTTTATTTGGCAAATGAAAAGCTGCAGTTCCTTCCTCAGGAGAAAAAATAAACACTCCCACATGATCAAATTTGTGCCTATCCAAAAATTCTAAAAGATGTTCAAAATGTTCTTTTTTTTCTCCTGGGAAACCAACGATGAGACTAGTTCTTAATACAGCAGATGGAATTTCTTCTCTAATTTTCTCCAAAATTGATTCATTCAAAGAAGCTTGCCAAGGTCTATTCATACTCTTCAACACATCAGGATGACTATGCTGAAGTGGCAAATCAAAGTAAGGCACAATATTATTTGAATCTTTGAAAGCTCTAATAACTTCATCAGTTAAACCTGTTGGATAAGCATAATGTATCCTTATCCAAGGAATTGGAACTTTAGAAAGCTCATTCAAAAGTTTGGCTAATGATGGTTTTCCATAAATATCTTGACCATAATTAGTTGTTATTTGACTAATTAAAATGATTTCTTGAATACCCTTTTTTGCAAGACTTTTGGCTTCTGAAACTATAGATTCTATTGTTCTACTTCTTTGAGGACCTCTCAACTTGGGAATAATACAAAAAGCGCAATTATAATTACATCCTTCAGCAATGCGAAGATAAGCAACAAATTTATTTTTATCTACAAAACGAGGCATTTCTTCATCTGCAATAAATTCAGGTATTTTTGAAACTTCATTAACGATTTCCCCTTTTTCTACTCTGTCTAAAACCTTGGCTATTTTTTGATAATCTCCTGTTCCAACCAAACCTTTTATTTCAGGGATTTCTTTTATAAGCTCATCTTTAAAATGCTGAGCCATACAGCCTGCAACTATTACTTCCTTACCTTGATTTGTATATTCTAGAATTTTTCTAATAGATTCTTCTCTAGCTGTTTCAATAAAACTGCAAGTATTTACAACAACAACATTTGCATCATTTATATTGCTTTCAACTTCATAACCCTCTCTATCTAATAAACCTTGCATATGTTCAGTATCAACAAGATTTTTCTCACAACCGACATGACTAAATGCAACCTTAGATAGTTTTTTTTCTTTTACATTGAGACTATTTTGTTTCACAACTTGAAAAATAAGAATTAAAAGATTTAAAAAGCATTTCGTATATAACTGTCATGCCTAGATAATATTAGGATAGATAATGTAAATAACAAACTTTCTTTTTGTATGGCCCTTAAGACTATGAACAGAAGAAATAAAAAAGATTTGAAATGGCCAAAAATCATAATCGCAATTCTTAGCACTATAGGCATAGTTGATACAGGTTCGATTACTTTAAAAAACTGGGGATTATTTACTTCGCTTTCATGCCTCGGGATACAAAATGGTTGTGAAACAGTTTTAAATAGTCCTTGGGGTACTTTATATGAAAATAATCAAGTTAATGTCCCTCTCTCATTAGCTGGATTTATAACATATTTTTCAATATTAGTTATCACAATAATACTCTCGCTTAATTTAATTTCCCCAAAAGAAAAATTAAATAAGTTTTTATGGTGGTTAATATTTCTAATTTCTTGTGCGTCATCAACATTTAGCTTTTTATTGATAAATATAATGTTCTTTAAGATTCAAGCATATTGCTTTTTTTGTATACTTTCAGCAATTTTATCGTTTTCTATCTTTATAATTTCTATGATTGGAGCAAAGTTCGAAAGTAGAGAACCAATGATTTTTAGAGGTTTCATTGTAGCAATTAGTATCCTGCTGGGGGGCCTAATTTGGTCAACAAATGTTGACCCCTCTAATGCTATTGATGTTGCAAACCCCACTGAAAATGTATCACCAATAGTTACCACTTCAAGCTCTCCCCAGAAGGTAAAATTTGCAAAATTTTTAAGTGAAAATAATATTGTTATGTATAGTGCATACTGGTGCCCGCATTGCCATGATCAGAAACAATTATTTGGTAAGGAAGCAGTTAAAGAATTAAAAGTAGTTGAGTGTGCCAAAGACGGAAAAGATAATGAGTATGAGCTATGCCAAACGAAAGGAATCAGTGGATTTCCTTCTTGGGAAATAAATGGAGAAATTATTAGTGGTACGCGTGACTTAAATGAATTAGCGACAAAAGCAAACTATCAGGGAGATCTTAATTTTTAATAAATCTTTTTTGAATTCTTTGATCTAACTGTTGTCTAGTATGGCATTCCCAATTTTTATCTTTATCAGGGAAATCATCTCTATAATGCCCTCCTCTACTTTCTTCTCTAAATAGACAAGCTTTTAATAAAGTTATAGTGGTTATTTGTCTATTCTTTAAATCAAGTAAAAGATTTAATGCTCTTCTATTACGTTCACTGAGTTTTACTTTTTGATCAAATTGTATTTTTTCAAGACAATTTAGTAAATCATTTGTATTTAATTTATCTATATCATTTTGGATGTAATTTAAAAATTTACCCATATTTACCTTATTTCGAGATACACCTAAATTTAACCAACATAGTTTTCTTAGTTCATCAATTTTTTCAGCAATTATAGAAATTTGATCTTCTTTAGGATCTTCAATATCAAACTCTTGCCATGATCTATCAAATTGTTCAAATTTAGAAAGGTCATTCAAAACAATTGAAGACATTTTTCTTGCGAAAACAAGACACTCCATCAGTGAATTACTTGCCAGTCTATTAGCACCATGCACACCTGTAGAAGCAACTTCTCCAACAGCATATAATCCTTTTCTTGTTGAAGATGCATTTAGATCAGTTTTAACACCTCCCATCCAATAATGAGCTGCAGGAGCTACGGGAATAACCTCATTTAAAGGGTTAACACCATAATCCTGACATCGACTTAAGATCGTGGGGAAGCGCTCTACAATTTTTTCTGGGTCAATATACCGAAGATCTAAGCCAACATGGTCTGCATTATTATTATGCATATTTTTCATAATTGCTCTACTTACCTGATCTCTAGTAGCTAGATCACGATTTTCAAGATTTTTAACAGGACTTTCACCATTTTTATCAACTAATATCGCTCCTTCCCCTCTAAGTGCCTCAGATATTAAGAAGCAAGGTGCACCATAAAATTTTAAAGCGGTTGGATGAAATTGCACGAACTCTAAATCTTCAATAGCAGCTCCTGCTTTCCATGCAAGAGCAATCCCTTCACCAGAGGATTGAGCAGGATTTGTTGTATTTGTAAATAAGTGCCCACCCCCACCTGTAGCCAAAACAACAGCTCTAGATTTAATCCAATATAAATTTGCTCCATCAAGAACCTGAACTCCTCTACATTCTTTATTTTCAATGAGAAGTTCAGTTACTCTTACACCTCTGCAGTGAAGAATATTTGTTTGATTCTCAATATGATCTTCTAGGACTTCAACTAATGCTCGTCCAGTACGATCTTTAACATGTAAGACTCTTCTTCGTGAATGAG
Organism: uncultured Prochlorococcus sp.; assembly: GCA_902591275.1. Classification (GTDB taxonomy): domain Bacteria; phylum Cyanobacteriota; class Cyanobacteriia; order PCC-6307; family Cyanobiaceae; genus Prochlorococcus_A. The sequence goes on from CACJAC010000003.1 coordinate 4,591, forward strand.
CTGCTTCCAAGGTTGTAGCTAGTTGATCAGAACTTTGATCAAAAATCATCCCTAAATTCTGCAACCTTTCTACACAACCTGGAGCTTCTTTAACTAGCATTTCTACAGCTTGAACATCACATAGTCCATCACCTGCTTTTAAAGTATCCTCAGCATGAAGATCAAATGAATCATCTTGTCTAACAACAGATGCAATTCCGCCTTGAGCCCATCTACTGGAAGATACCTTACTAGTATTTCTATTTAAAAGAAGCACTTTTAAATTTGAGGGTAATTCAAGACAAGTCATAAGGCCAGCGGCTCCAGCGCCTATAACTATTACATCCCATTTATCTATTGGTATCGGTTCTTGCGAAAATGGAGGCCTTAACATTAAACCAATCCACTTAAAGTTGGTTGCAGAATTGCTAAAACAATAAAAATACCATCAACAATTAATGTCGTTTGAATTACGTAACCAGAAACTAAGAGTGCTTTACCACTAGTAGTATTAATTGTGCCAGAATCTAAAATTTCTTTTGAAATAAACCAGAGTATAAGAGCAACAAAAACAATAATAGATAATGATTTTATTTGAACAAGACTCTCTGAAGTTTTTTGAAGAATCATGGGTGCATTTTCAGAATCTGCTGTAATTACCTGCTTCCATTGATCCATGATTCCGATTAAAAATATTGTGATATCAGTAACTGCGGTTCCAAATAAAGAAGAGATATAAAAACTTGAACCTATTTTCCAATTAGTTCCAAATCCAATTAAAGCTAATGGAAGAACTACAGCTTCAACAGGTATGTGTAGGATAGGAAATGGGCTTAACCATCCCCAGAACAAACATCCACCAAGCCAACTACCTGATATACCAAGTAATAATGAACTGACAATAAACCACTTATTTGATCCTTTCTGATTCAAAACAATTGCTACTAAGGCAATAACAAAAGTAAAACAAAGAGCACTTATTGGTTCTAACCTAACCCAAGGTGCTTGAACAAAAATAGGTAAAATTACAAAAAAAGAAGACCACAATCTTAAAGATATAGGATTTGATAAAAAACTATTTTCGTATGAATCAACTTTCTTGTTGGATTCATAGTTGAATTTATCTTTTACTTCTAAATTTTTTGTAATTAATTCTTTCAATGAAAAATGTAATTTTAATTAATCTAAATCGTGTTTTAGAAAACTGCGAATGCCATATTTTAATAAATAAAAGGCCCATAATTTAAAACCTATATTTAGTTTTTTAAAAGTATTTAATACACTTTGAGTCATATATAAGTTTAGAATAAATATAAATAAGAGTATTTGGCCTTAAATTGTGTGGCAAGAAATTAATTACAAGGAAGATCCCATTGATCTTTTGGTTCCTAATATTACTTATAAAATAAACCCTGCAGAAATTGAAAGTATTGAAGCTAATTCTATTGCTGAAGAAATCGGATTTGAAAAAGGTGATTCAATAATTAGTATTAACGGGAAAAAACCAAGAGATTTAATTGATTATCAAATTCTGATTAGTGAAGAAATTTTAGACATATCAGTTTTAGATAAAAATCATGAGATTCACAATATAAATATCGAAAAAGATCAAGACGTTAATTTAGGTATAAATTTTAAAGATGCATTATTTGATTCAATAAAGCAATGCAATAATAGATGTCCATTTTGTTTCATTGATCAACAGCCAAGTGGTAAAAGAAAAAGCCTTTACATAAAAGATGATGATTATAGATTAAGTTTTCTATATGGCTCTTATCTAACTCTTACGAATTTAAAAGAAGAAGACTGGGAAAGAATTGCTATGCAAAAACTATCCCCACTTTTTATTTCAGTTCATGCTACTGATCCCGCTACAAGAGAAAAATTATTAAAAAATAAAAAAGCTGGAGTGATCCTTGATCAAATTTCTTGGTTTGAAAAAAACTCTATTCAAATACATGCCCAAATTGTTGTTTGTCCAAATATGAATGATGGAGGTATTCTTGAAAAATCTATTTTGGAACTTGCTGAGTTCTACAAAAAAACTTCTCAGACAGTACTCTCAGTTGCAATAGTTCCAGTAGGACTTACAAAATTCAGGCCTGAAAATGATGGATTGAAATCAATAAGCCCAGAATACGCAATAAAAACGATTAAACAAGTAGAGAGCATTCAAGCCTCTCTACAAATTACTCTTGGAACTCGTTTTTGTTGGCTAGCAGACGAATGGTATTTAATAGCTGGTATAAATTTACCTAGTTATAAAACCTACGAAAATATGCCACAAGAATCTAATGGAGTAGGATCAATTAGAAACTTCCTTAAGATATTAAGGAAGAAATCTAACAACCTGCCAACAAAAATTAAACAGCCCAAAAAAGTCAGTTGGATTGTTGGTAAATTAGTTTATGAAGCCCTAATTCCTACAGTTAAGAAATTAAACTCAATTGATGGTTTGAAAATTAACTTATATGGTTTGCCAAGTATTTATTGGGGTCAAGATCAAGTTGTTACAGGTCTTCTTACTGGAGAAGATCTAATTTACGGGCTGAAAAATAAGGATTTAGGAGAAGCTATTTATATACCATCTATTATGTTAAAAATTAATACTGATTTATTTTTAGATGATAAAAATATTAAAGAAGTTGAAAATCAATTAAATACCAAAATTCACGTTCTTGATGATTCAAATGATATTATTAATACTTTGATTGGTTAATCGAATATCCTCCAAACTATAAAACATGCTTAGAAGAGTAATAAATCCATTCTTATTCTTGCCCCTTGCTCTAAGTATCAACTCTATTAATGTACTATCGAGCGAAACAAAAAATTATATAGATAATGTTTTAGAAGAAAAATCAAATATTACTTTTGTTGATTATCAAGAAATAGAAAAAATTATCTTAAATAATCAAGAATTAAAATCATTACAAAACTTAGTAAACTCTGCAAGATTTAATCTTTCTAGTCAAATTGCTCAAAGATACCCATCCTTAGATTTTCAAGCAATAGGTTTACCTAAATATGTCGTAGGTAAAAGTTACAGCAGTAATTTGCAGACTTTAAAAACATCACAATTTACAGCTAATCCATCTCTAAATATTAAATGGGATTTAATAGACCCACTTAGAGTATCCGAAATTAAAATTGCCAATGAAAATTTCAAAATTGCTAAAAATAATTATGAAATTAAGAAAAAAGATTTAATTCAAGAGGCAAGAATGAGGTATCACAAATACCAAAAATCATATAAAGATATCGAAAATAAAAAATTTACACTTGATTTATCAATTACAAGTTTAGATAATGCTCAAACAAAGTTAGAAGCTGGAATTGGTACAAAATTTGAAGTTCTTGAAGCAGAAGCGCAATTATCTAGAGATAAACTATCTCTCAATGAAAAAAAAATAGAACATGAAATTAATAAAATTTCTCTTAAAGAAATACTTAATATTAAGGGGAATTTTGAAAGTAATAAAGAGCAAAATCTAATAGGATTTTGGAATTATAGATTGAATAAAAATATTAATGAAGGTTTGGATAAAAATCTTTCCTTAAAAAACCTTATTCTTCAAAAATCAATCAAAAATAGCCAGGCAAATAGTTTTTTAGCTCAAAATAAGCCAAAGATCTATATCAGTAATACATTATCAAGTACATTTTCCAAGGGTGATTCTCTACAGCCTAATATCGACTCCGAAAAATCTGGATCTAATTATACAAATACTATAAGTCTAAATTTTGCATGGAATATTTTCGATGGTGGACAAAATAAGAACTCTTACAAATCAAAAATAGAAGATGCAGAAGCTGAAAAATTTGCTTATGAAAATCTCAAAAATGTTTTGACCACAAGTATTAGTAAAGCCTACCTGAATCTTAAATTAAACGAAGAGAAAATAATTTCTTCTCTTAAAGAAATTGAATCTAGCAATGAGTCTGTAAGACTTTCCAGACTTAGATACGATGTTGGAATATCAACTCTAAAAGATGTTCTTGTTAGGCAGAGTGAACTAAGCAACGCGAAATCAAAACATATTAATGCAATATATAATTACAATTTGAATATAGATGAATTAGAAAGATTAACTTTTCTTAGTATTAGTAAAAATTGTTTGGGTAGTAATAATACAAAATTTAAATACAAAGAGTCTATTTGCAATATATAAAAATGAATCAATCAAATTTAACTAACAAGCAACTAAGTGATTTAGATTCTTTATTTGAATTAGTAAGTCGACGTCAAAAAAAAGATTTTGGAAATATTAACGCCAGCAATAAAGCAGATGGCTCGTTATTAACAAGTTGTGATTTATGGAGTGACAAAACAATCGTAGATGGCTTAGCTTCAATAGCTCCAGGCGAGGGCGTTCTTAGTGAAGAAGGGCAAAAGTTAATTCCAGACTCAAAAGCTTATTGGGTAGTCGATCCACTCGATGGAACAACAAATTTTGCTGCAGGTATTCCCTACTGGTCTATATCAGTCGCAAGGTTCGTTGATGGTAAACCACAATCTTCTTTTTTAATAATTCCTACATTGAAAAAAAAGTTTGTATCCATTAAAGGTAAAGGGGTTTGGTTAAATAAAAAGAAAATTTTTCCTAGCCAAAATAACCATCAAAGTGAATGCATTTCTTTGTGTAGTAGATCCATAAAAATTTTACAAAAAAAACCAAACTCAGTTTTTCCAGGCAAAATCAGACTCTTAGGTGTATCGAGTTTGAATCTTACGAGTGTTGCGATGGGACAAACTTTCGGAGCGATAGAATCAACCCCTAAGATATGGGATATTGCAGCAGCATGGCTGCTATTAGAAGAATTGAATTGTTCCATAGAGTGGTTAGAAACAGATCCTTTAAATTTAGTTTCAGGAGAAGACTTGAGCGATGTTAATTTTCCATTGATTGCTTGTAGATCTATAGAAAAAGTTGAAATTTTAAAGCCATGGGGCAATTTATTATTGGAAAAATAGTTGCATGATAAATCAATAATTGCTTGAAAAATTTCTTAATCCGATACAATAAAAAATAAGTAAATAAATAAAATATTTGAAGAAAATTAATATGCGCCGAAGTTCAACATGGATACTTAAAAGTTTATGGGGGGCTTGTGAGCGATGGAGCAAATCTGATTGTGTTGATTTAAGTGCTGCATTTGCATACTACACTCTGCAATCATTTTTTCCTATTCTGCTAATTTCTCTTTCAATAGCCTCATGGTTCCTAGGAAAACAAGAAGGATTAGATCAACAAATAATTGCTATTGCTGCTCAGCTTTTACCTCCTTCAGTAGTTGAGTTAGTAGAAACAACATTATTTAATTTAATAGATCAACGTTTTGGGGCAGGTGTCCTTGGAGCTATGTTTTTGCTTTTTACAGCAGGAAATGCATATCTATCTCTTCAAAGAGGTTCGGATAGGCTTTGGGAAGACGAAATTCCTTCTAAAAAAGTAAATGCTGCTTGGAGAGTGCAAGCTTCAAGGTTTCTCAGAAATAGAGTTGAAGCCTTTTTAATAGTATTCTTTATTGGTTTTTTAATGGTACTAGATCAGATTAGTGCGAATTTTAGAATGATCCCAAGTAACGTTTTAGAAAATCTTTCAAAATCTAATAATCTTTTTTCTGATTTAGTATTAAAGTTACCACTTCTACAAGTTGGTCAGTTCGCAATACCATTAATCGGATTTTCTTTAATGGCTCTTTTATTACAAGCCCTCTTACCCAGTCGAAAAGTTCCTTTGAAACCACTTTTACCTGGATCTTTTCTTATTGGAATTGGGCTAACCACATTGAACCTAGCAGTAAGTAAAAGTATTCTCTCACTTGGAACAAGATTTCAAGCATATGGTTTTATTGGAGGTTTTCTTGTACTTACCTTGTGGGTATGGCTACTAGGAGTGATTTTGTATTTTGGACAGTGCTGGAGCGTAGTTATTGCTAGTATGACTTTATTAAATAAAAAAAGAAATTATAAATAATAACAACTAAGATGAATTATTTTCTTAAAGCTAATAAAAATCTTCTTACTTCATTATTAATAATACTTATAGTAATTCCATTTTTTGGAATAAACTTTTTCATAAGCTTTCTCGGTAATATCCTACTCCTATTATTTTTAATTCCTCTATTATTGGTAATCTTAGTCTTTATAGGTTTTAACTATTACAAATCAAAAGTTAATACATGTAATAGTTGTGGTGCAATATCCTTAGGCTTAAGTGAAAACTGCATGAATTGCGGGGCAAATCTAGAAGTTATTATTGATAAAAAGCCTAGTGAAAGCACCATTGAAGTAAAAGCAGAAGAAGTAAATTAAAATTCTAACCTATTCCAATTTGTCGAAGAATACTTTGTCCTGTAATTAATTCAGTACCTAGTCCAATCAAAATACCCATCATTGCCATACGGCCATTCCAAGTTTCTGCAAAATTTACGAAGCCAAATCTTGGTTGATTGTTATTATTCATAATTAACTGGAATATTTATCAAATCATTTTAACGTTTTAATAAAGAATTTATGATAAATAATAAATTATTTATTTAACATGCCTCACACCATCAACAGGTCTATACTCATCTCCAGTTAATTCCTCATATACAATGGCTGGCAATCCTGTATCAAACATTGTTTGCAATGCCTCTTTTAACATGGGGTTCCAGCCTCCAGTACTAACTTTTCCATGTCTTACAGTCCAGTCCCAAGTCCCTTGAAGATCCCTGGGTAGTCTACCTTCTCTATCTCTACGCGCGACTAAGTCTAAGGATTCAACTATACCAACAATGACTGGATTTTTACCGTAAGAAGGAGTAAGACTTAGTTCAAGTCTCACTGGATCTTCTTTAACCATTTTTAAACGAAACCTTGGTGGCAACTTGAGAGACCTTAATACCGCTGAGACAATTTTTGTTCTTAATTCCAATTTTTTTCCTTAAATGTAATTTGACTAATCAGTTGTTGAACCTTTTTCTTCTAATGGAGAGTCATTATCATTCGAAAATCTTACTGTTAATAGCTCCTCTTCTGTTATGTTTCCTGATTTATCTAAAAGTTCTGGATGTATTGTGTACTTTTTTTGTTTAAAACTGGAAGTACTGAAATGTTTATTTTTATTATCTGATATACCCCAACCATTAGACATTACTTTGAAAGCTTTCCAAACTAAATAAGTTAAGGCTGCAGAATATATGATTGGAAAAAGAATAGTCATCGAACTTATAAATTAATTATTTATATTTTTAATATCATAGCCCGAAAAAAAGAAATTTAGCTATTTTAAGTTATTAAATTATTCTCTATATTCAATTAATTTAATTAGTAGTTATATTTTAATTACACTATTCTGGTGAATTCAAACTCTCGAAGAACATAAAAAATCAAAATTGAAAATATACATCCAAAAGCTATTATTACTCGCCTCATTTATTACAGTAGGCATTACATGTCCTGCAACAGTAATATCCCAACCATTAAGTAAACCAAAAATTAATGAATTTAATTTATATTCAAACAAATCTTTTGTAACTAAAGCTGTAGAAAGAACAGGTGCAGCTGTAGTGACAATTGATACTCAAAGATATGTAAAAAAAAGAAAATTTCCTAGAAATTCTCAACTATTTCTAGACCCATATTTTGAAAGATTTTTTGGGTTAGATTTACCTAATGACAATCGGCCTAAGATAGAGCAAAGCCAAGGGAGTGGATTTATATTTGCAGATGGACTCATAATGACCAATGCTCATGTTGTGAATAGATCAGATAAGGTGATTGTTGGTTTAACCAATGGCAAAAAATTTGAAGCAAAACTAATAGGGCAAGACTTTTTTACTGATTTAGCAGTTCTAAAAATTGAAGGGAAAGGACCTTGGCCAAAAGCAAAATTGGGCAATTCGGCAAAGATTAAAGTTGGAGATTGGGCCATAGCAGTTGGAAATCCATTTGGACTGGAAAATACAGTGACCCTTGGTATTATTAGTAATCTAAATAGAAACGTTAATCAATTAGGAATATATGATAAAAAGCTTGAGTTGATACAAACAGACGCTGCTATTAATCCTGGAAATTCTGGAGGACCACTATTGAATAGCGAGGGAGAAGTAATTGGTATTAATACGTTGATAAGATCAGGTCCAGGAGCGGGTTTGAGTTTCGCAATCCCAATTAATAAAGCTAAGGAAATTGCCTATCAACTTATAAAAAATGGAAAAGTAATACATCCCATGATCGGGATTAGCCTAATAGAAGAAAAGAATTCTGAGAGAAAAAATAATTCCGTAAAAGTTGGATATGTAGTACCGAACAGCCCAGCTGAAAAGAGTGGAATCATGATAGAAGATACTATAGTTAAAGTCGGCAATAAAAATATTGAAACAGCCTCAGACGTTATAGACCAAATAAGTAAAAACGGTATTAATAAACAAGTAAATATATTATTGAAGCGTAGAAATAAATTTATTCAATTAAAAGTAATACCAACTGATATAACTAATCTAGAAAAAAACTAAAAGATTTAATTGTCATTCTGTTTAAGTATTTCCACACACCTGGAAATACATCTACCATCCCTTATATCACAGGTAGTAATGCATTCAAAATAACTTTCAATAGGATCAGAAATTTGCAAATGTTTTTCTTGGAAATCGTAATTTTTCATTTAAATTATTAAAAACTATTTTTGTATTTTTTAGATTAATAAGGGAAGGTAAACTATGTAAAGATAAATGAGTGATCTTACTTAGCTAAATGTAAATTTTATTAAAAGTAATCAAATTTTTTTATGACTTTGAGTTTTTTCTAAAAAATATTCGTAATTACCATCATATGAAAATAACTTTGAATCTTTAATTTCGATAATTCTATTTGCAACCTTTGAGATGAAATACCGATCATGAGAAATGATTAATAATGAACCTTTATAATTTTTAATTGCTAATTCTAAGTTTTCCTTAGATTGCAGATCCAAATGATTAGTTGGTTCATCCAAAAGAAGAAAATTACTAGGATTAATTATCATGAGTGCCAATGCTAATCTTGCCTTTTCTCCTCCACTGAGTTGTTTAATATATTTAAAAACAGTTTCATTTTGAAAGCCAAAACCCCCTAAAAATGTTCTAACTTTTTTTTGAGACCATTCTGGAGACTTATTGCATATTAAATCAATAACCCTTTCTTCAAGTGAAAGTGCTTCAGCCTGATTCTGTTCATAATAGCTAGTAATTATATTATGTTTACCAAGATTAATTTCTCCAATTTCAGGAGATAATTTTTTCATAATAATTTTAAGCAATGTAGATTTGCCGCAGCCATTGGGTCCCAATATTGCTATTTTCTCCCCAGAAGAAATCTTTAAATTAATATCTAAAAAAAGAATTTTATCCTCGAAACTATGAGACAAATTTTTGATATTTAGAACTAATTTTCCTGAGCGAGGGCACTCTGGAAAATTAAAAACAGGACTTTTTGATTTTGCTATGGGAGCCTCAATTTTAGAAATCTTTTTTAATTGTTTTTCTCTACTCTTTGCTTGAGAACTTCTAGTTGCACTAGCTCTAAATCTATCTATATACCTCTTCTGTAACTCAATTTCTTTTTGTTGTAATTGATATGCCTTATTTTGTGATTCTTCATTTAAAGATTTCTGTTCAACAAAAAAAGAATAGTTCCCATTATATGTTTCAGATGTTCCTCTATCTACAAAAATTATTTTTTTACATAATTTATCTAAGAAATATCTATCATGGCTGATTATTATAACTGCAATCTTAAGCGATGATAGATATTCTTCCAACCAAAAAATAGTTTCTAAATCTAAATGATTAGTTGGTTCATCCAGTAAAAGTAAATCAGGTTTTTGTAAGATTATTTTTCCAAGTGCAACTTTCATCTGCCAACCACCTGAGAAATTGCCAACTAATTTATCAGCATCTTCTTTAGAAAAGCCTAATTTTGGTAATATTTTTTCTACATCAGATTGCATTTTATAACCACCTAAAGCTTCAAATTTTGCTTGATATTTTGCGAGTTGATTTACAAATATTTCAAGTTCATCGGAATTTTTTTTTATATCCAATGATTTCATTTTATTCTCAATTTCTAAAAGTTTAACAGCAACAATTTGTATATCTTTAAAAGAACTTTCTAATTCCTGTCTCACTGAAAAATTCAAATTACAATCAAACTCCTGTTTTAAATGGGCAATTTTAGGATTTCCCTCTTTGATGATCGTTCCACTTGTTTGCTCTTCCTCTCCAATTAAAATCTTAAACTGGGTTGATTTACCTGCACCATTAGAACCAACTAAACCAACTTTTTCGCCTTTCTTAATCTCCCAACTAATATTTTTTAAAACAACATCTGTAGAATAAATTTTGCTTACACCTTCAAATCTAATCACTGTTTTAAAATAGAATTTACAAAATCTGTGGCTTATTTACTAAAAAATATTTTGTGGAATAAAATTAAACCATGAAAAGAATAGAACAAATTGTAGTGATTTTCATAGCTGCAGCTCTTGCAATTCCAAGTTATTGGTTTTTTTGGACTTTGGCTGGTGGAGGTGGTTATAACAAAAGGGTAAAACCTATTAGTAATCCAAATAATAATTATTCTAAACCTTTTACTAAAGACCTCCTCGAGCCTTGATTAACCACATTTTAGTTGCTTCATCATCAATAGTACTCAAATATTCAATAACCTCTTCTTTAGTCACAGAAATATTTAGCTCATCACCAATATCGCATATTTTATCTAAGGCTTTTTTGGGATTAGTTAAAGCTGTCATAAAAAGACTTTGTTTCTTTTTGGAATCGTTGGCTATTAACTTATAGAGCTTTTCAGCGTTACTGGACATGTTTTTGAAATCTATTTATTAATAGATTATTACTTCAAGCTACATTTTGTTCATTATATTTATTATTAGATAAATCATTATCCACATCTTTTATCTCTTTTGCAGAGGCATCTGCCATACTTCTTGCGTCTAAACATAAAACTTTTCTTAGTTTCGCAAAGTTAGCTGCGTGAGATTTTCTACCATCTTTTTGAGCATAATATTCAGACTGCTGAAGAATTTGGTGAAGATGAGTTAACAAATATGGGCTAATCACAGCTGATACCAAAACGTCACTATTTTCATTACCGTGAGAATCAGAATTAGCTAATCTTTTTTTCGGTTTATCAATTATCGACCTTTTTGGAGAATCAATTTTTCTTGAATTTTTCATGGGACAATAAAACAATTAATTGATAGGGACGTAAATTTCCTTACTAATAATATACACAAAGATAGTATCCTTGACTAACTGTGTATACTAATAAGTAACAGTTATCAACTTTAACTCATGGCTACCCGCCAAAACTCAACTAATGGGAAGCCTAAATCCCCCAGAATTCAAGTAGTTCTTCCGGAATTAATATGTGAGCAATTAACTATTTTGGCGGATAATGAATCTAGGACAGTAAGTAATATGGCAAAAGTGTTAATACAAGAGGGTATAAAAAAATATTTAGAAAAAGAAAGTAAAGCGCCTGTTTCAGAAAATAATTTAAATACTGATAAATTTAGAGATGAACTTGAAAAACAAAGCGTCAGAAGATTAAAAAGAGCTCCTCAAAGGATTAGATACTATAAAAAATCTGATTAAAAATAATTAATTTTGAGGCAATTTCTGTAAATCTACAGTTTTACCCATGACTACCAAAATATTTCCTCTTTCCAAAATATATTTTGCTGGAGGATTAACTGTTAACTCTTCAGCAGGTCCTGCAGCAAGAACATTTACTAAATAATTTTTCCTCAAATTTAAATCTCTTAAAGATCTTCCAATAAATTCCTCGGGAACAGTTATTTCATCTATACCAGTTTGATTATCTAGTTCCAATCTTTCGATTAGATTTGGTCTGACTAATTCTAAACCTAATCTTTCTCCTTGCATCCTAGATGGGAAAACAACTTTATCTGCACCTACTCTTTTTAACATTTTTTCATGCAAGTCACTGGTAGCTCTTGCTATTACTCTTTTCACTTTGCTACCTTCACTATCCTTAGCAATAAGAGTTGTAGTTATACTTGCTTCAATAGGTTCACTGATACCCACTACAACAGTATTCATTTCCAGAATTCCCGATTCCTTCATAGACTCTTCATCAGTACAATCTACAACTCTCGCTTCTATCGAAGGTTCTAATTGCCTTAAATCATCAATAGCTTTTTCCGAATAATCTGCAGCCAAAACATCAGCACCATTACTAATAAGTTCTCTGCAAACTGCGGTTCCAAATCTTCCAACGCCGACAACTGCAAAAGTGAGTACTTCATTTTCTCTCTTTTGAGACCACTGCCACCAATCAGCCATAATAAAACTCAGTTCACTCTAAACATATAGATCAGCCCTAGGATAGCCAATTCTCTTTTGTCTATCTATTCTACTCTTATAAAGAGCCTGCCAAAGTGCACTTAAAAGCAAAAGTATCCCAAGTCTGCCCACAAACATACCCACAATAAGAATAAATTGACCAAAATGATTTAATTTTGCGGTTAAACCAATATCAAAACCAACTGTTGCAAATGCAGATATGCAAGTGAACAGAATTTCTAGGAATGTGAATGATTCTTTTTTAACAAAAGTATTAGTTGTACTAAGCAACATTGCCATTAAAAGAACAAAAAGCAAAGATCCAACTGTGATTCCAACTGCCTTTAGAATAACTTTATCTGAAATTAATCTATTGCTAATAATTACATCTTTCTGACCTCTTAAAGTTGATCTAGTTGCAGCCATTAAAGCAATAAATGTAGTTGTTTTTATGCCTCCACCAGTACCTCCTGTACTTGCTCCAATAAACATAAGCGTCATTAATAATAAGAGGCCCGTATCTGAGATAGAGTTCAAAGAAATCGGAAAATTTGTAAAGCCTGCCGTTCTCGCACTAACTGTTTCGAAGATAGATGACAATAACCGTTCAAAGAAATTTAAATCATTAAAAAATTGACTATTTAGCAATGATTCAGTGATAAAGAATCCTAATGATCCGAACAATATTAGAGACAAACTTGTCCTAATAACTAGTCTGGAATGAAGGCTTAATTTTTTATAAGAAAGATTTTTTTTATTACTCCAAATATCATCAATAACCCGCCAGCCCAATCCACCCATAACAATGAGAAAAACAAAAACACTATTCACCAAATAATTTGTTCTATAGTCTTGAAGACTATTTGACATTAACGAAAATCCTGCATTGTTATATGCAGAAATACTGTGAAAAATCGAGGACCATAGTCTTTCCCAATTATTTTGAATGTCTACAAATCCAAAAGAATATAAGACAATTGCGCCCAAAGATATAATAATAATCGCAGTAATAGCAATGCTTTGGAAAGTTCGACCAATTCCTCCAACTCCAAATTCATCTAAAGTCTTTCCTTTGTCTAATCTAGTTCTTAGCTTTGTCCCCTTTACAACAAACCCTTGTAAAAATGTTGTAATAGCCATTAATCCTAGACCACCTGATAAAAGCATAAAAGCTAAGAAAACTTGGCCAAAGAAATTTAAATCAACACCAATATCTATTATGGTTAAGCCAGTAACGGTTATTGCAGAAGTAGATGTAAAAAAAGCTTCCCACAAACCAACCTTTGAAGATGAACATAATGGAGAACTCAAAATTAAAGTTCCAAGGCAAATAATAAATAAGCCTGTAACAATAGTAAATTGAGGTACAGATAGCTTTTTGTAAGCATCTTTTAACTTATAAACCTTACTTGTGAATTTCACGATATTACCCGTAATTTAAAATTATCAATGCTGGCACAGTAAATGACATTATAAGTGTTAATCCAGCTCCGTATTTTGCGATATCAAAAAATCTATATCTTCCAGGACCATAAACCATTAAATTTGTTTGATAACCCATTGGAGTCAAGAAAGATTGACTTGCACCGAACAAAACAAGCATTATTAAAGCGCTTGGTGAAATTTCTAAAACATTTGAAAATTCAATAGCAACAGGCAAAATCAAAGCAACTGAAGCCGCATTACTTATAAATTGCGTAAGAATCACTGTAGATACAAAAATTACTACTAGTGCAAAATAAAGAGGCATTCCGTTAAGGGCAAAGTTTAGATTGACTGCAATTAGATCTGCTAATCCAGTTATCTGCATAGCCACACTAAAACACGATAAAGATCCCAGCAATAAAATTACATCTAACCTAATTGATTTTTGTATCTCTGCAGGTCTTAAACATCCACAAGCAACCATTGCAATAACTGCCAAAAGAACTGAACCTACTAATGGAATATTAGAAACCGAAGGCAAAACCACCATTCCTATTGCAATCGCAATCGATATAGGTTTTTTTATCAAAAAAGGTAAGTCATCTTCAAATTGATCTAAAATAAGCAAATCATTACTAGCTTGCAAACCTCTTATTGAATCTAACGGTGCTTGCAATAATAAAACATCTCCAGCTCTTAAAACAGCTTGGCCTAACCTCTCCTGAACAGTTTGTTGACCTCTTCTTAATGCTAAAACTGTTGCATTATGACGCTGCCTAAATCTTAATTCTCTCAAACTTGCACCGGCTAAAGTTGAACCAGCTGGTAACAAGGCTTCAAAGGTCTTAGTACCTTCATCATCTGAGAAAACATTAGCCCCATCGAAAGATGTTTTGTTTTCTCCTAACAGAATAGTATGTTCCTGCTGCAGCCTAAATAAGTCTGCTCTTGTAACGCGGATTATTAATCTATCATCCGGTTCAATCTTTCTATCAGCCAAAGGAGGAAGAATAACTTTTCCATTTCGTTGCAATTCCAGAACATCAACGTCAAATCGTCTTTGTAATCTACTATTTCTGACAGATTGTCCAACTAATTCTGATGTAGAGGGAATAGTAACTTCGGTAAAATATATATTCATATCACCATTTTTAATAAATTCCTTATCTCTCCCTCTATCTGGCAAAAGCATTTCAGAAACTAGAATCATATAGATTGAACCTATAAGCCAAACAGGTATTCCTATTGAAGTCAAACTAAATAATTCCAAACCTCCATAACCTAATTGTTGACTAATATCACTTACAAGAAGATTTACTGAGCTACCTAATAATGTCAGAGTTCCACCTAGTAAAGTAGCAAAAGAAAGAGGTAATAAAACTTTTGATGGTGATATATTTCTTCGCTCGCACCAACTTTCAATTAAAGGTAACAAAGATGCTACTACTGGAGTATTAGGTACAATTCCAGATATTGGAGCAATCAAAAAAGCTATTAAAGAAATTAATTTCCTTGGAGTTCGAATACTTTCAGAAGAAATCAATTCTCTTACTCTGTCTAAGGCGCCACTTTTAAATAATGCTGATGAAACTGCAAATAAACCCATAAGGGTAATTAAAGAAGGGCTGCCAAATCCAGCTAAAGCCTTTTCAGGAGAAAGAACCCCAGTAGATATAAATATTCCAACACATAACAAACCAGTCAATTCTGGTGCAATAGTATTTCTAATAAACAAAATTATGGACATTATTAAAACAACTACCGTTATAAACGCATCAGAATTATTACTAACTACTGAAATTAAATTCATACAAAACTTATTTAACTCAATATACCCAAAAACAATATTTCAAAAAAGTTTAATTGGAATAATCATCTTTTTTAAGAAACTTTTTAAAAATAGATTTTTTTTGGAATATCCATGAAGATGCAGATTTTAAGCTTTCTGTAATATCAGGCAACTTGGAAGCATATATAAGTCTTCTTGCCTCAAAAGCCAACTTCCCAGATAAAGTAACCCCAAGCCCAGAAATTGAAGCGTCACCTATTCCTAAGCTAATCATTTCACCGTTGTCTTGAAATTCAAAGGGTAAAGGATCTTTTCCTTGAATTAAAAGTTCTAAATTATTAGCAAGATGATTTCCTTCCTGCATAGCGACCTGAGCAGTTATGGGTAAATCCTCCATTCCCTCAATAACTGAAATATCACCAATAGCAAAACAGTTTTTATGGTTTTCTATTTGGAAATTATTATTAACTAAAATTCGTCCAAATTTTTTTGTTATTTGATCAGTTTCTAAGTAAGACAAATTAGGTTTAACACCTGCTGTCCAAATAACAATATCTTTATCCAAGGAAGTTATTCCAACCTCACTAGAAATACTAATCTTAGTTTCTGAGACTTCTTTAACTGTGGAATTCAAAAGAACGTTGATTTTTCTTTTTTCTAATGCCTTCTCTGCTTGTTCTCTATTAAAAATTTTGTTTTTATTGAGGATTTCGTTTGATTTTTCTATTAAATTAATTTCAAATTGGTCTGTAAATATATCTTTAATTTTGCAAGCCAACTCGATACCAGAGGGACCACCTCCAACTATGAACAACTTTTTATGCAACGCAGTATCTTGGGATCTTTTTAAAAAAGAATTTAATTTATTTAAATCGTGAACATCATTAAAGAAATAACAATTTTCATCTACACCTTTTATAAAAAAACTATTTGGAACAGATCCTGTACAGATAACTAGATACTGATAACTTAATTTTAATTCGTCACTAAATTCAAGAATATTTTCTTTGAAGGAAATCTTGGTTAAACAATTTCTTAAAAAAGTTATACCCGCATCAGAAAAAATATTTGCAAATTTTGGGGTGGCTTCCCAACTTCTTATTTCTTTACTTAAAACTTCGTACATTAAAGGTTTAAATATAAAGTTAGTTTCAGAATCAACCACAAGAATCGGTAAAGAAGGATTAAGATTCTTTAAATTCAGAGCAAATGTCATTCCTGCAAAACCTGCTCCAACTATTACTATTGGTTTTTGTATTGATTTCATTAGAGAAATATTGTTATGCGTAAATGTATTATTAAACTATACGAATAATTTTTAAATTGAGCGAAATAAAATTAAACTCATAATCAAACTGAATAATGATTGAAAAAATCCACAAAGATATTCAAACTAACTTGAGGAAATATAATCAAGAGCTTGTAGATATGAAGCCTCAAGCAATGCTTACCTGGGGTTATGAAAAGTTTGATAATCAATTTGCTATTACAACAAGTTTTGGTATACAGTCATCAGTCCTTTTAGATATGGTCAGTAAATTATCTCTACAAAAAAAAATCAAAATATTTTGGATAGATACAGGCTACCTTCCTCAAGAAACATACCATTACGCTGAAAAGCTTATTGATAATTTATCCTTAGAAGTTGAAGTTCTGCAAAGTGAATTATCTCCAGCAAGAATGGAGGCCAAATACGGAAAACTTTGGGAAACAAAAAAAGAAAGTGATTTAGATAAGTATCATGAATTGAGAAAGATAAAACCTTTAGAAAATGGTCTAAAAAAATATGATATTTTCTGCTGGGCAAGCGGCGTTAGATCAAGTCAAACAGAAAATAGAAACAAAATGAAATTCATAGACGTAATTCGTAAAAGACTCTCTTTAAGACCTTTATTAAATTGGACAAATAAAGATATTTTTTATTATATGGAAGAGAATAATTTACCTGCCCATCCACTTTTTATCAAAGGTTATTCTTCTGTAGGAGATTGGCATTCAAGCAGTCCCGATGGTATTGAAACAAAGGGCAGAGATACAAGATTTGGAGGGATTAAACAAGAATGTGGAATACACACTAATAATTAAATTGATCATAGAACAATGGTCTCAGATATAAATTTTTTATTAGTAGGCAATAGTAGGCTTCATTGGGCAAAATATTCTAAAAATCAATCACAATTCTTCCATACCCAAAAAGATCAAAAAGTTCCCGAGAATATAGATCTTGATCAATTAATTTGGGCTTCAGTAGGAAAACTACCAAATTTTTTGCTGAAAAAAGAAAATGAAATAAAAACTAAAGATATCCAATTATCAAATCTTCCTGATTATTTTGGAGTTGATAGAGCTCTTGCCTGTATTGCCGCTTTAAAAATTATTGAAAACCCTTTCAAAAAAGATTTGCTAATTTCAGATTTTGGAACAATATTATCAATAACAAAATTGAATTCAAATGGATCTATTATTGGAGGTCAACTTCTACCGGGTTTTCTTACACAATTAAAATCGATGGAACAAAATACAAACAATCTTAAAGTTCCCAAAAAATATGATATTCCGATCAAAGATTTTTTAATTAATACAGAAGAAGCAATCTTAAAAGGAGTAATCAACTCTCTTACTGGCGTGATTAATAGTTTATTTAATCCCGAAAAGGATATTTTAATAATCTGTGGAGGAGACTCTCAATTACTCACAAAATCTCTAAAGACTCAAAAAGAAAACATTATAAATGCTCCTAATTTAGTTATGGAGGGGATGATTATTCACCACCTGTCAATAAAAAAATTAGCTTAACCCAAGGTCTGCAATTATATGATCAGCCATAATAGCTGCTTTTACCTTTAAGTAAATTTTTTCGATGTAACCTTCAGTATCAATTAAAAAAGTATTTCTCATCATTCCCATATATTCTTTTCCCATAAATTTTTTCAACCCATAACTATCGTATTCAGAAGAAACTTTGAAAGGTTCAGGATCAGTTAAAAGAATAAAAGGTAAATTAAATTTTTCTATAAACTTCTGATGAGAGGATGCTTTATCTTTACTGATTCCAAGCACAACAATATTATTTTTTTGGAGTAAATCCCAATTCTCTTTAAAATTACATGCTTCTTTAGTACATCCTGGAGTATTATCTTTTGGATAAAAATATAGTATTATTCTTTTACCTTTGAAATCACTAAGAGAAACTTCTTTCTCAAAAGAATCTTTTAATTTAAATTCTGGTGCTTTGTCGCCAACCTTAAGAGCCATTGAAATTATTAAATGAGTATGAATATAAAATACCAAAAATTTGGTTTTATGAGATTAAAGGCGTGCAAGATGTTGCAACTACAGAAGAAATTAAAACTGCAAAAAACCTAACAAAGTCAAGATCAAAGATTTTCTTAGAAACAAGAGCTTATTTGCGACAATCACTTTCAACACTTTTTGATTTAGACCCCCTAGAAATTCCAATTAATGCTCAACCTGGAGAACCTCCAAGTTTACCCTCTGGCATGGGGAATATCAGTTTAAGTCATTGTAAAGATGCCATTATTATGGTCTGGCATAAAGGCAAAATAGGGATTGATATTGAGAGAACAGATAGAGATTTCAACCATATAAAATTTGCAAAAAAATATTTTTTTCATACCAATAAATCAAACCATAATAATTATTTAACAAAAAATATGATACTAAAACAATGGTGTGCTGTTGAAGCTGCTATAAAATGGGATCATGGAAAAATAGCTAAAGACATTAAATATTGGCAATTTTTTGAAAAGCCAAAAGAGTTGATTCATAAGAAGAAAAACATACATTTAAATTATTCACAGATTAACTTCCATAATTGGACTATCGCTTTGGCCTACGAAGAAAAAACTTCTTTTAATCCTGAGATTATTTGTTGTTCGAAAAATTTTTAATTTTCTTTTCTTCTAAGCAGTTCTTCATATTGAGTTTTTTCCCATCCATAATTATTTGGTGCCCAAATTTTTAAACCTCTTAAAGATTTAGGAAGGTATTCTTGTGCGACCCAATTACCTGGATAATTATGAGGATTGACATAACTATTAGAATTATTTTTTAAATGAAGTGGGACATCAAAAGCATTTGTAGATTTGATTGTTTCAATTGCTTTAAAAATACTTTTCGTACTATTACTTTTTGGAGAAATAGCTAAATATAAAGAAGCCTGGGTTAAAAAATATAATCCTTCTGGAAAACCAACCCTATCAAAAGCATCACAACAGGATTGTACAACTACTATGGCATTAGGATCAGCTATTCCAATATCTTCACTAGCAGATATAAGTAGTCTTCTAAAAATAAAATTAGGATCTTCACCAGCCTCCAGCATATTTGCAAGCCAAAATAAAGTTGCATCTGGATCAGAACCTCTTATGGACTTGATAAAGGCACTTATTACATCGTAATGATTTTGACCATTTTTATCGTAAACAATATTTTTCTTTTGTAGTGCATCCTCTGCTATTGAGAGATTAATGTTGATTTTTTTAGCATCATTTTCAGCAGTTGTTTCTATGGCCATCTCAAGCGCATTGATTAATGTCCTTGCATCTCCGCCAGAAAATTTAATTAAATGACTTATAGCATCTTGAGTTAAATAAACCTTTTTTGAATCTTTTTGTTTTGAATAGTGAGTAATGACTTTTTGTATTATTTTCTGCAAATCATTTTCTGACAAAGGAAGTAATGTAAAAATACGAGACCTGCTGACAAGCGCTTTATTAACAGCAAAGAAAGGGTTTTCAGTTGTAGCACCAATAAAAGTTATAGTTCCATTTTCTATTGAAGGTAATAAAGCATCTTGCTGAACTGATGTAAATCTATGAACCTCATCGATAAATAAAATTGTTTTTCTTTTTGAATTTATTAATCTATCTTTTGCATTAGCGATTTCATTTCTTAATTCTTTAACACTTGACAATACTGCATTTAACTTAATTAATTTTGACCGCGTATTAAAAGAAATAATTTCAATTAGAGTAGTTTTTCCAACACCCGGAGGGCCAGAAAAAATAAAATTACTAATCTTATCGTTTAATATGGCACTTCTTAAAAGCGAATTCTCATTCAGGATTGGTTGTTGACCAAAAAAATCTTCCAAATTCTTTGGTCTTAATTTATCCGCCAAAGGTGCATTGTTTTCTATTTGAGAATAATTAGTAAATAAATTTTCTGAATACATATTAATAAAATCAAAAAATCATTACTTTAAATTCTATGTAATTACAGTAGGAGTTTCCATTTGAGTAAGTTTTGAAATGTTCAATAAAGCATCTAAATCATCTATTAGAGGTTTCAAAGCGATCTGAGGATTTAACGAAAGATTCTGTTTAGGATCGAAAAATTTCTCAAAGTAAAGTCTTAATGTTGCACCCTTAGTTCCAGTTCCAGAAAGACGCAGAATTACTCGAGAATTATCATCAAGGACTAATCTTAAACCTTGATTTTCACTTATAGAATTATCAACGGGATCTAAATATGAAAAGTTATCTGCAACTTTAACCAAATGGCCAGCAAAACTATTTCCTTTTAAATTTTCGAGCATAGAAGTTAGATTACCAAAGATTTGATTAGCAATATTTGAGGGAATTGCCTCATAATCATGTCTTGAATAATAATTCCTACCAAATTGTTTCCAATGATTCTGCATCAAATCACTTACCGAACATTTTTTCTCAGCTAAAACTTGTAACCAATACAAAACTGCCCATAGTCCATCTTTTTCTCTCACATGGTTACTACCTGTTCCAAAACTTTCTTCTCCACATAAAGTAATTAAATTAGAATCTAAAAGATTTCCAAAAAACTTCCAACCAGTAGGTGTCTCGAAACAAGGTATATTTAATGCTCGAGCTACATTATCAACCGCTGAGCTGGTTGGCATGGATCGTGCCACACCTGTAATACCATGCTTATAACCAGGGACACATTTTGTGTTAGCAGTGATAACTGCTAGGCTATCACTAGGATTTACAAAACATCCACTTCCTAAAATCATATTCCTATCTCCATCTCCATCGCATGCAGCACCAAAACTATAAGATTTTTTATTTAATAACAAATCAGCCAAGTTGGATGCGTAAGTAAGATTAGGATCAGGGTGTAAACCTCCAAAATCTTTTAACGGGTTACCATTCATGACACAATCATGTGCAAGACCCATTTTTTCAACAAAAATATTTTTTGCATATGGGCCTGTAACCGCATTCATTGCATCAAAGATTAACGAAAAGTCTTTTTTTAAAAAATCACTAATTTGATCAAAATCAAAAATTTTTTCCATCAAGTTAGAATAATCTCTTAATCCATCAATAATTTCTAAAGTAGTTTCACCGTAAGGATAAGTTCCATATTCACTAAAATCAGGTAATTGAATTTTACAAATTTTATAACAAGTAAGTAATTTTGAAGCCTTGAAAATCTTATTAGTAATTATCTCAGGAGCTGGGCCACCATTAGAGATATTCAATTTCACTCCAAAGTCCCCATCAATCCCACCAGGATTATGGCTTGCAGAAAGAATAATTCCACCAATAGCGTTTTCTTTTCTAATTAAATGTGATGTCGCAGGAGTAGATAATAAACCGTATTTTGGAACAATTACCTTTTGAACTTTATGAGCAACACATATTTGGACAATTTTTTCTATTGCTTCAATATTTCCATATCTGCCATCACCACCAACTACTAATGTTGAACCTTTTAAAGGTTCTAATGATTGTAAGATTGCTTCAATAAAAATTTCTAAATAATGTTCTTCCTGAAACTTTAAAGTACTTTTTCTTAAACCAGAAGTGCCTGGTTTTTGATCAAGAAAAGGAGTGTTGATATTAATGACATTAACTTGAGTCATATTTTTAAAAAACTTCTAAAAATCTAACTAAATTAATGAGGCATTTCGGATGTTCTTAACATAGCGATAAACCATAATGAAGAAATTAATAATGCACTAAGAATTCCATAGTTAACACCAAATTTAGAAATTGTAATTGGAACTATTAGTGGGAACGTTAATGCTCCAAACAATGGAGTAAAAGCTACAATTTTTTTAAGCATTAATTTAATTTATTAAAACCATTCTGTCTCAGCATTATCTTTTTCATTAGTATCGTCAAGCGGTGTATTTCTTTCAAACTTCATTGTTATACTTTTTTCTTGCTCACCAGATACATCAACAGCTTTAATATCATATTTTTGAGTTCCATCTCTAAAAGGGACTTGAATTCTAAAAGTGCCATCTGCAGCGAGAGGTACATCTTCTGCGCCTATTGTCAGTTTTGCTGAAGGCTCTGTAGCTCCATAAACAATTAATTCAGCATCAGCCACGAGCCAAAAAGATCTATTTTTAACAATTCCACTTCCAGAATCATTTAGACCTGAAGACCATTTACCAGCTCCTGAGTCTGTGAAATTATCATTAAGATTTGCTGAATTTACATTTTCCATGAATTCTTCAGAACCAACTTTTCTTCTGATAGGAATGTTAGTTGCTGCTTGGTATAACCTTTCATGCATACCATTTTCTTCCGAAACAACAGGAGTTGAAATCTCTGGAATTAACTCAGAAGTTGAATCTAAATTAAAAGGCACAAATTTATCAAGAATTTGCTCAGATGGATGAGACCCAGGCACATGACTTACAGAAGAGAATGCCAATGACATCCAGTTAAAACCATATTTGTAACCTAATTCAACTTTATAGTCCCTGTCTGCAAGTGGAATTGGCAAGTACCATTCTGTACTGTAACTATCAACTGTTATCTCCCTAAGCGTTCCTTGATTCAAGTTACTCCCATCAGAGCCAGATGCATCAAATAATCTTAAACATAATTTATTCGCACCCAATGATTGTGCTTTTTCTCGATCAGCCTCAGAAATTTGCCAGAAAACATAAGCCCAGTCTGGGTCTCGAGGTAGAAATACTACATTTGTTTTAACTTCATCACTACTGGTGAAAACATTGGACTTAAAAGTTTCTTTAGACTTTGACTCGGGAGGTGTAATGTATGTTTTTTTGGCTGATTTTTCTTGATATTTTAGTATTAAATCAACTAAAACAGCTTTTGTTTTGCGACTGTAAAGCGGGACAGATAATTTACTTGCTTCTTGACGTAATTGTCTGAGGGTTAGTGAGAGTAGTTCATCTTTATTCATGATCCCATCAGCCACTTTAAAATCTCCGTTTTTGTTTGGGATCAGTATGTTCTTTTTTTTTAGGAATTGTGTGCCTTTTTGCCCTGTCGTCAGGATCCTCTGACTACTAAAAAATTCTCAAAATGGATATTTCTCTTCAAAACGATTGGTATCAGTGAAATTAATTAGTTTTCAGGTCTTTTTGAAATGTAAATTAATTTTCTTTTTTTTTAAATTTTATTACCTGAATTTGTTAACGACTCAACAAAAATATATTTTTTCTTCGGGATCAATTAAAAGGAATTCAGCGTTGTTCAACTAGGAGTACTAAATCAGCTATCTCTAAATCCTCAATACTTTTATCTATTTTTTCTGAAAAAGAACATAATTTTTTCGAAGTAGATTCTAACTGCTCATAAAAAAGATCACTAAATTTTTCATCATCAAATTTTTTGGATTGGTTATCGCACCATTCTTTCAGGAGATATTTATTTTGATATTCAAAACTATTATCTACATAAATAATTTTTAAAATCTGAAGGCAATGAGCGAGTATTCTTAAATGATGTTTCTGCATTATAGGTAGATCAAGATTATCAATTTCTTGAATGGTTTCTATGTTTAATGGGTTAGACAAGGGATCAAGATGATTAGACATTAATTTTTAGTTTTAATAAAGAAAAAAAACTCAATATTGGGGGTATCTTTCGTTAGAGTATATAAAAACTAATTGTAATAAGTTATTTTTGATAACATGGTCAACGAAAATTTAGTTAAAGATGTAGTAAAAGAGCCTTACAAATATGGTTTCGTTACAGATATTGAAACTGAAAAGATAGAAAAGGGATTAAATGAAGATATCATAAAATTAATTTCACAGAAAAAAGAAGAGCCAAAATTTCTTCTTGATTTTAGATTAAAAGCCTTTAAAAAATGGCAAAAAATGAAAGAGCCTGATTGGGCAGCATTAGGATATAAAAAAATTGATTATCAAGATATTATTTATTACTCTGCTCCCAAGCAAAAAGAGAAAATTTCTAGTTTAGATGAAGTTGATCCCAAACTTCTTGAGACCTTTGACAAATTGGGAATACCCCTCACGGAGCAAAAAAAACTCACAAATGTAGCAGTAGATGCTGTCTTTGATAGTGTTTCTATAGCTACAACATTTAGAGAAGAGCTTGCTGAACATGGAGTTATATTTTGCTCAATTAGTGAAGCAGTAAAAAATCACGCGGATTTGATTGAAAAATATTTAGGTACAGTAGTTCCAGCTAGTGATAATTAT
This sequence comes from uncultured Prochlorococcus sp., assembly GCA_902591275.1. Classification (GTDB taxonomy): domain Bacteria; phylum Cyanobacteriota; class Cyanobacteriia; order PCC-6307; family Cyanobiaceae; genus Prochlorococcus_A. The sequence goes on from CACJAC010000003.1 coordinate 29,574, forward strand.
TTTGCAGCACTAAATTCTGCTGTTTTTAGTGATGGTTCTTTTGTTTATATCCCCAAAGGTGTTACCTGTCCTATGGATCTATCTTCCTACTTCAGAATTAATAGTGGAGATTCAGGACAATTCGAAAGAACACTTATCATTGCTGAAGAATCAAGTTCTGTAAGTTATCTAGAAGGTTGTACAGCACCAATGTTTGATACAAATACTCTACATGCAGCAGTTGTAGAGCTCATAACATTAGACGACGCCTCAATAAAATATTCAACAGTACAAAATTGGTATGCTGGTGATGAAAAAGGTGTTGGTGGAATTTTTAATTTTGTCACCAAGAGAGGAAAATGTTTAGGTAAGAGAAGTAAAATTAGCTGGTCTCAAGTTGAAACAGGGTCTGCAATTACATGGAAATATCCTAGCTGTCTTCTTTTAGGGGAAGAATCTGTAGGAGAATTTTATTCAGTGGCTCTCACCAATAATCTTCAGCAAGCAGATACCGGCACAAAAATGATTCATATTGGTCCTAAGACCAAATCAACTATTGTTAGCAAAGGTATTAGTGCAGGTAACTCAAAAAATAGCTATAGAGGTCTTGTCAAAATGGGAACAAAAGCTAAAGGATCAAGGAATTATAGTCAATGTGATTCAATGTTAATAGGGGATAAAGCTTCTGCAAATACATTCCCTTACATCAAATCTCAACAACCTAATTCTGAAATTGAGCATGAAGCAAGCACATGTAGAATCTCAGAAGACCAACTTTTTTATCTACAAAGCAGAGGTATAGAATTTGAGGAGGCAGTATCTATGATGGTCAGCGGTTTTTGCAAAGATGTATTTAATCAATTACCTATGGAATTTGCTGCTGAAGCAGATAAGTTACTGGCACTTAAACTAGAGGGATCAGTAGGTTAATTATTCAATTTCTAAACTGAAATGCAAAGTAAAATGAAAGAATCAGATCCAATTTTAGAAGTTGAAAATCTCTCTGCATCTACTGATAATCTTCCAATTTTAAAAGGGGTTTCACTTAATGTCTATCCTGGAGAAATCCATGCCATTATGGGAAGAAATGGATGTGGCAAAAGTACTCTTTCGAAAATCATTGCAGGACATCCCTCGTATAATATTACAAATGGCGACATAAAATTTTTAGGTGAAGATATAAAATCTTTAGAACCTGAAGAGAGAGCTCAATCAGGAATTTTTCTTGGTTTTCAATATCCAATTGAGATTCCAGGTGTAAGTAACCTTGAGTTTCTTAGAGTTTCAACTAATGCTAGAAGGAAATTCCTCAACAAAGAAGAATTGGATACTTTTGATTTTGAAGAATTAGTTAAAGAAAAGCTAGAAATTGTGAAAATGGATCACGCATTCCTATCAAGGAGTGTAAACCAAGGATTTTCCGGAGGTGAAAAAAAAAGAAATGAGATTCTGCAAATGGCTTTACTTGAGCCCAAGATAGCAATATTAGATGAGACCGATTCTGGTTTAGATATTGATGCTCTAAGAATAGTGGCATCAGGAATTAAAAAAATATCTAATGCACAAACTGGAATTATACTGATTACCCACTATCAAAGATTATTGGATGAAATTAAACCCAATTATGTCCATGTTATGTCAGATGGACAAATCATAAAAACTGGTAAGAGTGATCTTGCTCTAGAGCTTGAAGAAAAAGGGTATGAATGGACTGATAACTTTATAAAAGAGAACTAAATAAATGGAAATTATTGAAAAAATAAAAACTAATAAATCGACTGATAACCATACAGAAATACAAAAAATCTGTCTTCATAAATTACAATCAAGCCCTCTCCCTAACCCTAAAAGTGAACTATGGAGACTTTCAAATAAATCAAAATTGTCAAATTTTTTAGATTACCCAGTTAATGAAAAAGATTCAAAATTTGATATTCCATATCCTAAAAATTCTCAAAATACTATTAGATTAATAATTGGTGCGAATTGCCAAATTAAATTAACAGAGAAAAATTATTCAATATTGCAACTGGGTGAGAATGAATTACAAAAATATATCAAGGAACAGATATCTTTTTTTAATCAAAACGAAAATTGGAGTGACCTACTAAATCTGTCTTTAAGTTGTAAAAATAATATTTTGGGATTAAAGATAAATGGATCAAAAATTCCTCCTATTGAAATTTTTAGTCATGCATCAAGTAATTCTTTAAACGCAAAAACTCTAGTAATATTTTTAGAAAAGAATTGTGATATTGAATTATTACAAGTAAATCTTGGTAAGGAAAACTCTTCGTTATCTCAATCAACTTTCTTTTGCTTGAAAGAAAATAGTTCCGTAAAACATGGTGTTGTTTCTTACGGTGAAAATAAATCCAATCTATTAAATTCTCTCAATGTAATTCAACAAAAAAATAGTACATACAACTTAGGATCTTTACATTTCAAATTCAATTACGCGAGATTTGAAATTAGTATTAAACAAACTGCTGGAAACGCTAAAACAAATATCAAAGGTATGCAAATAACAAAAAAAGATGAGCAAATTTCAACCTATACAAAAATAGAATTTAATGGCCCAAATGGATTTCTAGATCAAATTAATAAATCACTTGCTGATGATAAATCACATGCAATATTTGAAGGTTCAATAATAGTTCCGAAAATTGCCCAGAAAACTGATGCTTCCCAATTAAGCAGAAATTTACTTTTATCAAATCTCGCACAAATAGATACCAAACCTCAATTAGAAATAATTGCTGATGATGTGAAATGCAAACATGGAGCTACAATTTCGCAACTAAACGAAGAAGAACTGTTTTATATGCGAACAAGAGGGATCACATTAACAGAAGCAAGTAAACTACAATTAAGCTCCTACTTTAAAGAAATAATTTCATTTATTCCCGTTTCAAAAGATAGATGGGATTTGCTTGATAAACTTTTAAATGAGAATTAATGGAAACGATTCAAAATTTTCCTGAAATAACGAAGAAAGACTTTCCTCTTCTAAATAAGAACTTAAAAAGTAATGAGCAAATTATTTATTTAGACCATGCTGCAACCACACAAAAACCAATACAAGTCTTAAAAAAAATTGATGAATATTACAAAAACTTTAATGCCAATGTACATAGAGGTGCACATCAATTAAGTGTTAAATCAACAGAGGAATTTGAAAATGCAAGAAATTTAATTAGCAAATACATAAAAGCAAATTCAGCAAAAGAAATTATTTTCACAAGAAATGCTACGGAGGCAATCAATATAGTATCTAGATCATGGGGGGAATATTCATTAAAAGAAAATGATGAGATTCTCTTATCAATAATGGAGCATCATAGTAATATTGTTCCATGGCAAATGGTTGCAGCAAAAAATAAATGCAAATTAAAATTTATAGGTATAGATAAATATGGGAAATTAGATATAGACGACTTTAAATCAAAGCTAACATCTAGAACTAAACTTGTTAGCCTAGTACATGTTAGTAATACTTTAGGTTGCTGTAATCCAATCAAGGAAATAACAAAATTAGCTAAAGAAAAAGGGTCTTTAGTATTAATAGATGCATGCCAAAGTTTGGCTCATCAAAAACTGGATGTGCTTGATCTTAATATAGATTTCTTAGCTGGATCAGGACATAAACTATGCGGCCCTACAGGTATTGGTTTCCTCTGGTCAAGACAAGAAATCCTAGAAAAAATCCCTCCTCTCTTTGGAGGTGGCGAAATGATTCAAGATGTTTTTGAAGAGACAAGTACTTGGGCAGAGCTACCACACAAATTTGAAGCTGGAACTCCAGCCATTGCAGAAGCAATAGGTCTTGCAGAAGCAATTAATTATATTAACAATATTGGATTGAATGAGATTCATGAATATGAAAAGACCATTACTAAATATTTATTTGAAAAATTAAATGAAATAGAAAATGTTGAAATTATTGGTCCATCTCCTGAAATAGATCCAGACAGAGCATCACTTGCCACCTTTTATGTAAAAAATATACATTCAAATGATATTGCTGAAATTCTTGATTCAAAAGGAATTTGCATCAGAAGTGGCCATCATTGCTGTCAACCTCTTCACAGATACATTGGAATTAAATCTACGGCTAGAATTAGCATGAATTTCACAACAAATAAGGAAGAAATTGATATGTTTATAGAAAAATTAAAAGATACTATTGATTTTCTAAAAATCAATTCTTAAATATTCAAAGCATTTTTTAAAAATTCCTGAGATTTTTGCATTACTACTTCTTTATTTTCAATATTTCTAAAACCATGCCCTTCATTATCAAAAAAAATAACTTCTGAATATTTATTATTCTGAAACAAAATTTCTTTAATTTTTAAAGTTTGTTTATAAGAAATAACTGTATCTTTTTTTCCATGAAACAATAAGATAGGTTTTTTTATTTTTTTAATATGATTTATCGGTGATCTATTTATATAATCATCATAATTTTTTGCATAATTCCCTACCAAAGAATTTAAATAATCTTTTTCAAACCTATGAGTGTTGTGATGCATATCCTTCAAATCAATAACTGGATATTTACAAATTGCTGCTGTAAAAATAGACCCATATAATAAACAATTCAGGGCAGTTAAACCTCCAGAACTATTCCCAAAAATTACTACTTTTTCACTATCAACTTGATTTGATTTAATTAATTCAAGAGCTAGTGCTTTGCAATCATAAGAATCAACAATACCCCATTTATAATTCAACCTCTCTCTATATGCTTTGCCAAATCCTGATGAACCTCCATAATTGACTTCAGCAACAAAAAATCCCTTCGACGTCCAATATTGAACTTCAGAATTATATGATCCATCAAAAAATGAAGTAGGTCCACTATGAGCTCTAACAAAAAGCGGTGGTTTTCTAAATTTTTCAACAAGCGGCCTATATATAAAAGAATGAGTAGATTTATCTTCAAAACCTTTAAACCAAAAAGATTCAGGTTTTGAACAATCTTTTATATATTCAGCATTTATTTCCTCAAAAACATTTGATAAAACTTCCTTTTTACAATCAATTTCAAGTAAATTTCCAAGAAAATCAGATCCATGACCTTTCAAAACTACTTTCTTCTCAAAAACACTAAAATCACTTATTGAGGTAAAAGGAGTAGAAAATTCTTTAACAAATTGAAGATCTTTATATTGTTCAACTACTAAATTATTTTCTTTTTTTGCTAAACAAAATAAATCTTTTATATCCCCTGAAAAAAATGTTATTCCTGATACCCACTGAGATACTCCATATTCAACAAAATTTCTCTCTACTCTTTTTTTAATAAAAATATTCTCAATTTTACTAGCATCTAAAAACAATAAGTTCCACCATCCAGAACTATCTTCAGAACATAATAAAAGAGTTTCACTTATCCAAAAAGGTTGAAAAAAAGAAACGTTTTTTTTGGCATTAATCAGCTTATCTGAGAATTTTTTTATTTTTGTTATCTCTCCATTTAAGTCAATTTGAGCAAAACAAAGATCATTTTTCTCCCAGGGCATGTATGGAGAATCCCACTCGACCCAAGAAAGTAAGCTAACAGAAGTATTAGAAGATAATTCTCCAGCGAAATTTTTAAATTTTTTTATTCGGTAAATATCTTGTTTAGTTTTTTTTAAGTTTAAAGAAAATAAGTAATCTCTATTATTTATTTCACAAATACCATACAAAAAATTTTTTTGAGAAATAACAAATGAAGAATTGAAATTTCCATCAATTGATTTAGATAGTTGTCTAGGTTCTTGAACTGAATCGAGATATCTTTTTTGACTTCTATAATTTGATGCTACCTCTTTAAAAATTTGAAACCATACTGCGTTAGTAATCTGATCTATCCATATCAAATAAAAATTATTTTTTAAATATATACATTTATAAGATTTACCACCATATCCATGAAAATTATTTTTAAAATTATATTTTTGACTTGTTAATTTCTGCGGAAACGCCTCTTTTTCATTAAATGGTCTTGCAAAAATGGCATTTTCATTTGTACCTTCAGCAACAAGATCAATCCAAAAAATGATATCCCTAACAATAGTTAATTCCTTAAAAGATTTTTTTTTAGATACAGTTTGCCTAACTTTTAACTGATCATCATTACTCATTTAAAAAAACTATAAAGAATGCAAATTAAAGTGCTAGTATTTTTATAGCTAAACTCTTAAGTAAAAACCTTTTTTTTAACGTGGCAAACCATTTTTCACAACTTGCAAAAAAGTCAAGAACAAATGGTAAGGCAGAAAAAATTGCAAAAGAACAACCAGGTAAGCCATCTCTAGACATTTTTAAACTTGGTGATGATGTATTAAGACAAAATTCCAAAAGAATAACTAAAGTTGACGAATCGATTAGAAAACTTGCTAGAGAAATGCTTCAAAGCATGTATGCAGCTAAAGGAATTGGACTTGCTGCACCTCAAATTGGAATCAACAAAGAGCTTCTTGTCATAGACGTAAATTTTGAAGATTCAGCAGCAGAACCTTTAATATTAATTAATCCAGAAATTACAGACTTTGGAACAACCCTAAATTCATACGAAGAAGGCTGCTTGAGTATTCCTGGCGTCTATTTGAATGTAGTAAGACCATCAACTATAAAATTAAAATTTAGAGATGAAATGGGACGCCCACGTAAAATGAAAGCAGATGGACTTCTGGCGAGGTGCATTCAACACGAAATGGATCACTTAAATGGAATATTATTTGTAGATAGAGTTACATCAAAAGATGATTTGAACAAAGAACTTTTAAAAGAAGGGTTTAACGAAAAAGACGTTATCTCAATTAATTAATTTAATGACTGAAACAACAATATTTCAAAAAATCATTAATGAAGAAATACCCTGCGATAAGCTTTATGAAGATAAGTTTTGTATTGCGTTTAATGATATCCAGGCACAAGCTCCAGTACATTTTTTAGTGATTCCTAAAAAGCCAATAATCAGTTTATTGGAGTGTATTGAGCAAGATGCAAATTTATTAGGTCATTTACTTTTTGTTGGTAGCAAAATAGCTAAATCAAAAAATTTAACTAATTGGAGAACAGTAATTAACACTGGAGCAGAATCGGGACAAACAGTTTTTCATTTACATATTCATTTTTTATCTGGAAGAAAAATGAATTGGCCTCCAGGTTAAAACTCTCGAAAGAAATATTAATGGGTTATAAATAAATAAAAACAAAATGAATACTCCAGAGTCCTTAAATACAGAATCTAAAAATTTATTCAACTTAATTTTAAAAAATTGGGAAGAGTTAGATGATTCACTCAAAATTAAGTTAATAAAAATTTGGAACGTTTTAACTTATAAATGGCAATTACAAATTTTATTTAATTTACCTTTTCTACTATGGTGGGCATTAGATAAATCTTTTCCAAAAGTTCATGAATTTGATGCAACAATCTTGAATTACTTGAATTTACCTGACTGGGCACTTTCATTTATTGGCTTTGGTCAATAGACTGCTAAAAGTTATAATTTATTTCATAACATTAGCCGAGTGATGAATAAAGCAGTTAATAATAAATCCAAAATACTGTACCAATTACAAAAACTAAGGAAGCTATCTCAGCCGTTTTTTCTTCCCATAGATCAATGTAATGGATTCCAATTCATATGGCTTTTGATTTCTCTTTTATTTTGTGTTGGCGGAGTTGTACTTGTTGGTCTTACAGGAATTATAAGTTTTTTTGAAAGCTTTCAACCAATTTTTCTTGAAAAGTATTTCGGAGGTGTAGTAAGTACTGTCAATTCAATTTGGGCTGGGAGTTGGGGATTGCTTTTCTCTGCATTATTTCTAATCGGATCAGGAAGCTTTTTTAGCTTAAGACGTCAATTAAAAAACCGTAGATGGTTACATTGGTTATTCCTCGCGATAATTGTATTAATGCTTTTAGCTGTAAACGGAATAAACGCAGGTATTGGATTCATTGCAAGAGATTTAACAAATGCTTTAGTAGAAAAACAAGAAGATGGATTTTATCGGATTTTGGGGATTTACGCTTGTTGTTTCGCTGTGGCACTACCAATACGGGTTTCCCAAATATTTTTTACATATAAGTTAGGAATAATTTGGAGGGAATGGCTTTCAAAAAGTCTAGTCAAAGATTATATGACTAATAAAGCTTATTACCAGTTAAATCCCAATGATGAAGAACAAACCGATGTAGATAATCCCGATCAAAGAATCACAGATGATACAAGAGCTTTTACCGGGCAAAGTCTCTCTTTCACATTAGGTATTTTTGATGCCCTATTAACATTTTCACTTAATATTCTTATTTTATGGAGTATTAGTACAACACTTACTTTTTCTTTATTTGGTTACGCCGCATTTGCAACTTCTATCCTCTTAATAGCTGGAAAAAATCTTGTAAAGATTGACTTTGATCAACTCAGATATGAAGCAGATTTTCGATATGGCTTAGTACATATCCGAGATAATGCTGAATCAATAGCCTTTTACTCTGGGGAAAATCCTGAGCGAAGTGAAACTGAAAGACGCTTGGGAGAAGTGGTCAGAAACTTTAATTTACTGATTATATGGCGAGTAATAATAGACGTCATGAGAAGATCCATTAATTATGCTGGAAATTTCTTTCCATATTTAATAATGGCAATCCCTTACTTTAAAGGTGATATTGATTATGGACGCTTTATTCAGGCAAGCTTTGCATTTGGAATGGTTGAAGGTTCGCTATTTTTCATTGTTAATCAAATCGAAGAACTTGCAAAATTTACTGCTGGTATTGGCAGATTAGAAGGATTCCAATCAAAAGTTGAATCCATTAGTCAAACCAACCCAACAAGCAATCAAAACGTTATTTCAGATTACCCCTCAATTCTTATTAATAATGCTGACCTTTGCCCACCAGGATCAAATAAAACAATAATTAAAAATTTAAATTTGAGCATCGACAATAATCAATCACTTTTAGTAGTAGGACCATCTGGGTGCGGAAAAACATCTTTACTAAGAATGATTAGTGGTTTATGGGAACCCGATCAGGGATTAATTAAAAAACCAAAAATTGGGGAATTATTATTCATACCTCAAAAACCATATATGCTACTTGGTTCTTTAAGGGAACAATTATGTTATCCCACAGAAGTCAAAAAATTTAGTGATGAACATCTTACTTCTGTACTTCATGAAGTAAATTTAAAAACTTTAGTAGATCGGTATCCTAATCTTGATATCAAACAAGATTGGCCTCGAATTCTTTCCTTAGGCGAGCAACAAAGATTGGCTTTTGCAAGACTCTTACTAAATTCTCCAAGGTTTGCAGTACTTGATGAAGCAACAAGTGCTTTAGATATTAACACTGAAAAAAAACTATATAGTTTGCTTAAGGAAAGAGAACTTTCTCTTATTAGTGTTGGACATAGACCTAGCTTAAAAGATTTTCACGAGAATATTTTAGAATTAAATGGACAAGGAGACTGGAAATTATTGACGTCTGATAAGTATAATTTTAAGGATTAATAAAAAAAATGAATTCGAAAGAAGAACAAACTAACTCAGAAGTCACTAATCTAGAGAATGAGAGTTTTATAGAACAGCTGAAAGATCCAAATTATATCAATGAACAATTTGGAGATAATCAATTAGATGAAAAATCGACAGAAATTAAAAATGAATATAAATTTGGATGGAGTAGCTATTCTGAAAAAACTAATGGAAGATTTGCAATGATTGGCTTTCTTTCAATAATATTGATTGAATTATTCAGTAAACAATCATTTTTAAAATGGGCAGGAATCCTATAATTAATCATCAAATCTAGAACTATTATCTCTAGGTTTTTTCTTGTTTGTTCCAACGTTATATCTACTATTTTGATTATTTGAACTTGATCTAGCTGAAGAGCTTGCTCTACGAGTCTCACGTGTTTTTTTTGCTTGATTAGCATCTTTAAATGAAGCATCTTCTACTTGAGCTGTTGAAGTTTGCTGCCTAATAGGGGATCTAGTAGGTTTCTTTCTTAATGGAGAAGAATCAGCAGGAGTAGATATATTATCTTGTCTAGAAACTGTACGATTTATTCTGGGTCTTGACCCTGTTTTAACTTCATCGCGAGATAAATTTCTTCTTTCACCAAAGTTATTTGTTTCTGGTTGTTTCCTATTTCTATCTGCAGAAGTCTGTCTTCTCCTTCTTATAGGCTCGTCATTTTCAAACTCACTTATTTCCCTTGTAGATGGCCTACTTCTACTTGCTGCAGCAGAAGGTATAGCTCTTGAAACATTCCTCCTACGAGATCTCCCCTCCGTATAGTCTTCTTCAAATTCATCTTCTTGAGGTTTAAATCTTCTGGATGGTCTTTCAGATTCTTCAAACCTATCATAATCGTCATTAAATCGACCTCTAGAATTTCTTGGGACATCAGAAATAGGTTCATCATCAAAATAAGATGACCTTCTAGCTTGATCAGTAGCAACTCCCCTCAATCGCACACTTTCATATGCGAAAAAAACTGTAGTTCCTGCTAATAAAAACTGACCAAACTGAAGGATAGGATCTAACCTCCAGCCTTGAAAAAATAATATTCCTCCGCACAAAAGTCCAATTGCTGCGAAGAAAACATCATAATCCCGCGCTAAGGCAGGCTTAAAGGACCTCAAAAAATAAAGGCCTCCTCCACATACCGCGAGAACTATACCAACAATACTGGCCCAATTGAGACTAGCATTGACCACATTCTTTCTCCAAAAATTTATTTTTTAAAGGGTTACTTATATCCCCTATATATATAGTGTACTTAAAACTTCTACAAAAACTAGCGTCTTCCAGTAGAAGTACGATCGAGAGAATCTTTTTGGCTAACAAAAATCAAAAATGCAGTGGCTGGAATAACGATAAGTAAGGCAGCAGCAATAAAACTACCTATCATTCCCACTGCGGAATTATTTGCAACTTCAGCAGAAAAATCTGCGGCTAGTAATAAATTTGAGATTTGGAACACTTTTTAAATATTAAATTCTCAATTTATAATACGAATTAAATACGTTTCAATGGGTTATTTATTAAGATGAATTAAATAATTGTGATTTCCTTGCTTGTAAACTCTCTTCAAATTTTAGATATTAGTTTAGGAATTTCTCTTTCATATCTAACTATAGTTTTTCTAATAAGATTAATACTTACTTGGTACCCAAAAATTGATTTAAGTAAAGGTTTATGGTTATTAGTTTCAATACCATCAAGCTCTATTCTTAATTTAACAAGAAAACTAATTCCTCCTATTGGAGGCGTTGATGTTGGACCCGTAATTTGGATCGGATTTATAAGCTTTTTAAGAGAAATATTAGTCGGTCAGCAAGGGCTTATAAAACTTGCATTACATACACATATTTCATAGAAATCTTTTAATTATTTCTCAGTAATTTGGCAATAATTCTTCTTCTACATATTTAGTGTGTATCTTACCCTGCTTAAATTTAGATTTATTCAGTAAGGTTAGATGAAAGTTAATTGTTGTAGGAATACCAGTTACTGCACATTCATTTAAAGCCCTATTCATACGTTTAATTGCAGTATTACGATCCTTTCCCCAGACTATTAATTTACCAATTAATGAGTCATAGAAAGGAGGGATTTCATAGCCTGTGTAGACATGACTATCTACCCTTACACCAGGGCCACCAGGAGGAAGCCACCCAGTTATTTTTCCGGGTGATGGTCGAAAATTGTGAGAAGGATCTTCAGCATTGATTCTACATTCAATGGCATGACCGTTTAAATGGATATCATCCTGATTAAATTCCAAGTTTGCTCCGCTTGCTATTTTAATTTGCTCAGCTATTAAATCAACTCCTGTAACCATTTCAGTAACAGGATGTTCAACTTGAATCCTAGTATTCATCTCCATAAAATAAAAATTATCATCATCATCAACTAAAAATTCAACTGTACCCGCCCCTTCGTAGCCGATACTTTTTGCAGCAGCAATTGCTGCGTTCCCCATTTTTTTTCTTAGCTCAGTATCAATTGCAGGACTAGGAGACTCCTCTAGCAACTTCTGATGTCTTCTTTGAACTGAACAATCTCGCTCTCCTAAATGAACAACATTACCCGACCTATCGGCCAAAATTTGAATTTCTACATGTCTTGGCTTCTTTATAAATTTCTCCATATATAAACCATCATTACCAAAAGCTGCTTCTGCTTCGCCTTGAGCTGCTTTAAACATTTTCTCTAGATTATCTGAGTTTTCAACCAATCTCATACCTCTTCCACCTCCTCCAGCAGTAGCTTTAATAATTACCGGATAGCCAATATCATCTGCCAATTTATAAGCCTCATCAACATTTGATAACAAGCCTTTACTACCAGGTACTGTTGGAACTCCAACTGCTTCCATAGTTTCTTTAGCTGTAGATTTATCTCCCATAGATCTAATAGCTTTAGGAGAGGGGCCAATAAAAACTATGCCGTGATCATTACACATCTCAGCAAATTTATCATTTTCCGCAAGAAATCCATAACCAGGATGAATAGCATCAACTCCTCTCGATGTAGCAGCAGCAAGTATATTTGGAATATTTAAATAACTCTTATTACTTAATGAATCTCCTACGCAAACCGCCTCATCAGCAAGCTGAACATGCAATGCTTTTTTATCTACAGTGCTAAAAACTGCAACGGTTGCAATACCTAGTTCTCTACAACTTCTGACAATTCGTAAAGCTATTTCTCCACGATTAGCAATTAAAACTTTTTCAACCATTATGAAAATAAAATTGAAGAAATGAAATGACTTAAAATAAAAAATTATTTGCCAAAGTATTCAACAAAATTTTTTAGTGATCAGAGGACATTTTTTACAATACAACCTAAAACGTTATATATGTAAAAATATTTGTTTTATGCAATAGAAAAATTATTCATCACATTCAAAAAAACTCTTTTCGAACTTCATGCTTAATTCAGCCAATATTGTATGATATTTTTAAGGTTTAAGCATCACCCGGCTGCTGAAAACCCTTTGCGGACGTGGCGGAATTGGTAGACGCGCACGTCTAAGGAGCGTGTGGCTTCGGCCTTGCGAGTTCAAGTCTCGCCGTCCGCATTTAATGTATTCTGGTTTAACTGCAATGAAAAAAGAATCAGTTGCAGTAGTTATAATTTCCAATGGTCCTGGTGAATTAACTACATGGGTAAATCCTGTAGTGGATGAGCTAAACAAAATAAATAAATCACTATGTGATGAAGATAAACAAGATTTCACTCTTAGGTTAGTCCTTGTTCCTTGCCCAAATGCCACTGGTAAAGAATTTTTAGTTGCAAATTCATGGAATAAATTCGAATTAATTACAAAATCCAAAAGTTTTTGGAAATTATTAACAAAGCCACATTCTTTTGCTGATTGGCCAAAAAAAGGGATAGTAATTTTCCTTGGCGGGGATCAATTTTGGAGCATTTTATTAGCTAAAAGATTAGGTTATTTAAATATCACATATGCTGAATGGGTTTCAAGGTGGCCTAAATGGACCAATGAAATTGCTGCTATGAATGAAAAAGTAAAAGAGTTAATACCTAAAAGATATAAATATAAATGTAAAGTAATTGGCGATTTGATGGCAGATATCAAACTTAATAGCGAAATATCACTAAGAAATAAAGAAAAACACTACATTGCATTATTGCCTGGTTCTAAGAAAGCAAAGCTTTCTATTGGAATTCCTTTCTTCTTAGAAGTTGCAGATCATATTGCTAAAGAAAATCAAAATATAAATTTTATAATACCCATTGCACCAACTACTGATAAAAGTGAATATTTATTTTTTCAAAGCAACAAAAATCCAATTGCTAAATATTACTCATCAAAAATCAAAACAATTAAAAACTTCAAAGACTCTAGTTTTGATTATGTAATTGAAACATCAAAAAAAACAAAGATTTATCTAATCAAGAAACATCCTTGCTATGAAATATTAAAAGAATGTGATCTTGCAATTACAACTGTAGGAGCAAATACTGCAGAATTAGCTGCAATTAGTCTTCCAATGTTAGTTGTTCTGCCAACTCAACATTTAAATATGATGAACGCTTGGGATGGTATTTTTGGAGTAATTGGAAAAATTTCATTCATAAATAAATTGCTAACTTTTATAATTAAAAATTTCTATTTTAAAAAAAAGAAGTTTTTTGCTTGGCCAAATATTAAAGCTAAAAGAATGATTGTCCCTGAAAGGATAGGTAATATTTCGACAATAAAAATTGCAAGAGAAGTATTATTTCTTATGAAAAATAGAGATCAATTAAAAAGTATTAGGGATAATCTAAACAAAGAAAGAGGCGATAAAGGTGCTGCAAAAAAACTTGCTTCTATAATTGTTAATTCAATAAAAAAACTATAACAATTACCAGGGATCATCAATTTCAAACTTTTCTGATTTGTTATTATCTTGAACTAAATTTTGTTCGTTTAGTGGTTCAATATCTAAAGTTTCAGTTGCATTTTGAATTGGTCTTTTCGAAGCTAAATTAGTATTTGATTGTTTTTTTTGCTTTAAATCAATATTATTTTTTTCCTCTATTTGATTAACACTATTTTGATTCTGGATCTGATCAGAATCATCATTATCCATATATAGCTTTTTTCTATTATTTATTTCTTCTTCAGAACCCTTTATTTCAACATATTCAAGTTCATCTTCATAATCATCTTCATAATCAAATTGATAATCATCTTGTTCAATAACTTCTTCATATTCCTCGACCATATTGTTTTGCTGTTCTGATTCAGAACCTGAAAGTAACTGATTCTCAACAGGTACAAGATTTGCTGAATATCCATTTACTTCCCTTTCATCCCATGAAGAACCCCCGACTCCAAGTTTCTCAAGTAGACCACTATTTAGTTGCTTCAATTTCTCTTCCGCACCTTCATAAACAATAATCCTATCGGTACCACTACTTACAATTTCCTCAACAGGTATTTCCCAAGTACTTAAAACTCCCTCTCCTAAAAGCGGAACACCAACAGCACCCATAACAAGAGATATCAAATCACCAGTCTCAATATCAAAAGAAAAGCCAAGAACTCTTCCCAGAAGTTGTCCAGATTCTGTAATCACTTGACAATTAATAACCTTCCCATACCTTTCTGGAGAAAAACTTTCACTCAAAGAATCTAGGGAGTCAACTAATATGACATCTCCAACTTGCTTAATACTTTCTAAAGGCATCCATTTTGGCAACCCTGGTAAAAATCTTGTAAGTGGATTATCTCTTAGTCCCAAAGCGACCACCTCTCTTCTATCAATATCAACAACAACTTCGCCAACTACGCCTAGCCGCCTTCCAGTATCAGTAGTTATCACTTGTGTTCCCATTAATTCTGACCTTAACCATAAACGTTCACTAGGAACCGAGTTAGGGAGATTCTTACTAGCAGATGTGTTAGACAAACTCATAAATTTCTTTTTATCATTCTGACGTATAAATTTAAAAAAGTGTGTTTATGCAGCATTTGGTAACCCAAGAACTTGAGTATTAGCACCTCTTGCTTGCGCAACCCCAATTGTTCGTTCAGATGCACTAATCATAGGCCTTCTATGACTTACGACTATAAATTGAGCATTTGATGACTGATTTGATATTAATTTTGACAACCTTTCAACATTAATACCATCTAAAAAACTATCAACCTCGTCTAATGCATAAAACGGTGAAGGCTTATACTTTTGCAAAGCAAATAAAAAACTTAAAGCAGTTAAGGATTTTTCACCACCTGACATAGACGCTAATCTTCTAACATTTTTTCCCTTGGGATGAGCCACTAAAGTTAATCCTCCTTCTAAAGGAGAATTAGGATTTTCAAGTTGAAGAAATCCATCTCCATCAGATAAATTTGCAAAAATTTCTCTAAAATGTCTATCAACTTGTGTAAATGCTTGCATAAAAGCTTCTTGACGCATAGTAGACACAGTCTCTATTCTCAGCAATAATTCAGATCTTTCATTAGATAGAATTTCTAATTTTTCTCGCAAACCATTTAATCTCTCAATTAATTCTTCTAGTTCATCAAGAGCCAACATATTGACAGGTTCTAAGCTTTCTAGTTTTGCATTTATAATCGAAATTTCTGATTGCAAAGATTCAAGACTCTTCCCATCATATTCTCCAAACTCCGGGGAAGGATTAGGTAGATCTTTTTTATAATTTTCTAATTTTATTTTCTCGCTCCTCATCTCTTCTTTAAGTGAATGCATATCCCTTTCAAGATATTCAAGCTTTAACAGATAGTTATTATATTCTTGCCTTTTATTTGAAATTGAAGAGTTTAATTCATCTCTTTTCCTTCTCAATAAACCTAAATTCTTCTCTAGAGAATTTTTTTGATTATAGAGATCTGAAAGCTCTTTTTTAAATTGATCTCTTTTTTCTATCCATTCACTATGAGCAGTTGCGAGTTGTTTAATAGATTCCTGCAAGTTTTTTTCTTGTAGTAAAGTAATTTTTAATGAATTATTGATACGCTCTTTGTTTAAAGCAAATTGATTTTTTTTATCTAGTAATGTATTTCTCTCTTTAATAATAAATTCAAGTTTTTTATCAAGATTATTAAAATCGTCATTAAATGCTATTAATGATGATTTTTGATTTTTTTCATAATTTACCTTTTGAATGGTTTGTAGTTGATCAAACTTATCGTGATAAGGCTTCAATTGATTTTTTAAATGACCTAACTCGTTTACTAATAAATTATTAGCAGTATCAAGTTTATTTAACCTCGATTTACAATCCTCGATTCTTTGCGAGACAGCTTTAAGAGAATCTTGATTTACTTCAATTTCTTTATTAAATGAGGCACAATCCTTAATTATTTGACTGCGGTTAGAATTTAATATGCTAAGTTTATTATTTTTTAGTATCAAATCATTATTTGACTCTTTTAAAGCTTCTTCGATAACTAATAATCTTTCTTTTATAGGACTGGAATCATCAATATCATTATTAATTCCAAACCTATAAGCCAAATCTTTATTTAACTTACTCCCTCCTGTAATAGCACCACTTGCTTCTAATAATTCACCACTTAAGGTAACCAACCTATTTTTTTGTATAGATAACCTAGCTGAGGATAAGTCTGAAAAAACCAAAGTATCTCCAAAAACATATCGAAAAACATCTGAATAAACTTCATCAAAAGTAATTAGATTAATAGCTTTATCGATAAATCCATTCTCCCTGTTATATTCAAATCTTGAAATTGCATAATTCTTTTTTTGACTTTTAATTCTATTTAAAGGTAAAAAAGTCAATCTTCCCGCTTTCTTCTTTTTAAGAATTTCAATCGCTTTTGCAGCAATATGATCATTATCAACAACAATTTGTCCTAACCTATTTCCAGCAGCAATTTCTAATGCATATCTATTTTTCTCACTTACCTCTCCAAGTTGAGCTACATAACCATGTATACCCTCTAACCCTGCCTCTAAGAGAATTCTGAGAGCATATGAACCTCTAGATTCGTTTAAAGCTTCCTTCCTGCTCTCGAATCTAGATAAATCCTTTTCAAGCCTCAATTGCTCGTTATTTAGCCTTAATTTAGTTTTAATTAATAAATCGATTTCATGTTTTAAAGAATTAATTTCTGCGCTATTACTTGCCAAGTTTTTATTATTTATATCGGATGTCTCTTTTTTTCTTTGATTTCCCTGAAAAAGTTTCTGCTTTTCTAAGTCTAAGGATTCGATCTGTGACAATATCTCATCTTTTTGAATATTATTTTGAATAGTTTCTTCTTCAATTTTTCTTTTTTTTATTTCCAAAGGATTAATTTGATTTTTTATACTTTCAAGCTCAGCATTTAATTTGATACTTTGTTTTGAGAATTCTCCAGATTCTCCAGCCGCATCAGAAAGTTTTTTTCTGGATAGTTTGTGTTTTAAAGTGAGATCATCAATTTGCAAGTTCAATTGATTTAAAAAATTATCATCGAAATTTTCTTGTCTCATTTTTTCTGACTCGATATTCCTCTTAGAAATTGCAATTTCATCTCTCTGTTTTTGTAATTTAATACCTTCTTCTTTATTCAAAATTGATATCCTATCAAGTTCTCTCAAGCTGGAGTTAATACTTCCAATATCAGAATTAACTTTTATCAATTTATCCTCTCCTTTCTCCTTAAGCTCATCAACAAGTATTTTCAAAGCATCTTCTAAAACTGATATTTCTTTACTAATAGATTCTTTTTGTTTATTAAATAAGAGTTTATTTTTTTCAATTTCACTTTCTTTTTTTTCTATAGATTCAACATGCTTAACTTGTTTTTCAAAAATAAGAACTTTCTCTAATTCTATTATTTGTGATAGTTTTGCCTTTAACTCTTTATATCGCTTTGCTTTTTCACATTCTTTTTCAAGCTTATTTTTACTGGATTGCAATTCATTTTCTAAAATTTCACATCTTTCTTGTCTTTCGAAAACGTCATTTAATTTTGCATTAGTTTGTTCTATTCTTGTATCAAAAAGTGCGACTCCTGCTAATTCATCAATAAGATTTCTCCTCTCCTTATTATTCATTGATACTATTCTTGTTACATCACCCTGCATAACAACATTGCTGCCCTCAGGATCAACACTGATATCTCTTAATATTCTCTGTATTTGTTGCAATGTGCATTGTTTGCCATCAGAAGTATAAGTAGAAGCATAAGAACCACCTGGCATAAGCCTTAATTTTCTAGAAACTACCCATTCTTTTTGACCTTTATTAAGGGCAATTTCTTCTTCTTCTAGTTCCAAAGGCGGAAGGTCCTCTCTGGGAGACCAATCTTGAATATTAAATTTTACTGATACAGATGTTTCTGAAGACTTACCCTCTTTAACTTTGGAGTTATTTATTAGGTCTGGTAATCTTTCAGCCCTCATACCTCTACTATTAGCTAGACCTAAACAGAATAAAATTCCATCTAAAATATTACTTTTCCCAGAACCGTTAGGGCCCGTAACCACTGTGAAGCCTTCTTCAAGAGGAATTTTTACATTACCCCCAAAAGATTTAAAATTTTCAAACTCGACCTGATTGATATGTACCAATCTCAAGTCTCAATAGCTAAATAAGAATAACTAATTTGCAAAAATTCTCAATAGAAATATTACGTTTATTTATAAATTAATATTAATAATTTTTGGTCAATCTACAAGAATTAGCCGAAATTTCAAACAAACCAGAAAGAAGTTCACCATCCAAAATGAATCGATAATTTTCAGAGTCCAAGTCTATAGAAACGTTTTTAAATATTCCATGATCAATTCTTTTTACAAAACCTCTATTATCAGAAAGTTCATGTTCTATCCTGGATAGCCATATAAGTCTATGATTTGGCTGCTTAGAAATTTCTATAGAAGCTTGATTTAATAAAGGTAGTTTTAAAAATTTCCAAGTTAAACAATCTATTCCATTTTCAACAAGAAAATCATAATGAATATCTTTAGACTTAGCATTATAAACTTCATGTTCCAGCAAAACCCATTTATCCATTATGTAGTTGATAAATAAATTAAATCTTTTTGCAAAACAAAGTTTAGATAAAGATATTTTTCTTAAAGATGGTCCCTTTTATTTAATTACCTGCATCAGGAACAAATCTTAAAGCGATGAATAGCAAACTTCCCGCTCCAGCGATAGCTGCAGCTACTAATCCAAAATCTGTAGGGATTGTGCGAGATGCAAAAATTAATGATGCAAATGTAATATCCATGATGAAATTTAAACTCATTTAATAATTCCAGTAATAGCTTAACAAAAGCTTCTTGCAGAACAGAGTAGAGAAATAAAATGTAAATAAACTTTTATATGTTTTTATTCTATATAAATCCCACAATTATTTAGATAAGGGTTCCAAATTAAGAAAATAGGGTCTAATCTTAAAATAAATAAGTTTGAATAATGGAGACTTACCATCCTCCCAAAGAAGTAGAAGATAAAGAAGATAACTCTAATCTTCCTGAAAGAGAGGTTCTCTCGGAAAAATGGTTACTCGAAAAAATTGACAGTTTAATACCTTTAATAAAAGAAAAATGGCCTAACATCGCACAACAAACCCTTGAAGCCACAAAAGGGAGTATTGACGATTTAGTTGAAGTAATAGCAAGCCATAGTGGAACCTCAGCAATTAGAATAAAAAGCCAACTATTTGAAATAATTGATTCAATCAGAGAAAATAATTGGGAAATATCAGAAAAAATTGAGCCTATAGAAAGTCAATTAGAAGAATTATTAGAAGAACTTAACAATACACTTAGACCAAAAATAGAAAGTCCTATAAGAAAAAAACCATTATTATCAATAGCTATTGCGGCTGGTATTGGTTTACTAATAGGAACGCTCCTAAACAGTGGGAGAAAATAATATGGAAAAACCAAAAAATAAAAACTTTGCAAATACCGCCTCCAGAATTTCAGCGATTGCAAGTTCAGTTATGGATTTGCATGTAAGAATAGCTCTTCAAGAAGTAGATAGAGAAAAAAGAAGATTAATTAGTGGTGGAATATTTTTAGCAATTGGCAGCATATTATTATTATTAGTACTAATTTGCATCCATATTATTTTTTACCTTTTTCTAACAAAATATAATAACTGGAATATTGAATATAATTTATTACTCATAATATTTATCGATTTAGTTCTTGCAGGCTTAAGTTTAAAACTTGGAGGAAAATTAGCCAAAGGACCATATCTTCCTCAAACATTAGAGGGTTTAGGCAAGACAACAAAAGCCGTTTTAGGCAAAAAATAAATTACCTTATTAAATACTTTATCCATCTACAATCTATTCCCCCATTACTAACAGGAATTTTCAATGAAGATTTCATTTTCAAATATTTTGTTAGTTTTGGATTCCCACTTAGCAGCCAAAATTCCCAACCTGAAAAATTATTCTTTAGAAAGATTCCCATTTGTTCATATAAATAAATCAATTCATTTTCATCGCCTAATTTTTTGCCGTATGGAGGATTACATATGATTATCCCAGGTGTGCAACTTAATTGGAGTGCTAAAAAATCATTATTTATAAGCTCAATATAATTTTCTAGTCCAGCTAATGATATGTTTACATTCGCCTGCTCAAAAACCTTTTTATTAATTTCACATCCTATTATTGTTGGCAATTTTTTATAGTTTATAATTTTATTTTTTGCCTTATTTTTTTCATTAAGATAAATATCTTTCCTAAAGTCCAACCAATTCTCAAAAAGATATACTTGATCAATATTTATGGGAACTCCAAGGTATTGGTTGACTGCCTCAATTAAAAAAGTTCCCGAGCCGCACATAAAATCTATTAATGGAACTTTGCCATTCCATTGAGTCATATTTATCAATCCTGAAGCTAAATTTTCTTTTAAAGGAGCATTTCCAATTGCGGGTCTATAGCCTCTTTTGTGTAAGCTTTCAACGCTGCTTTGAAGACTGAGAATTGCTTTATTATTATTTAAATGCAGATGAATTATAAAATCAGGATTAGCTAGAGAAATATTTGATCTTTTATTCCAAACTGCCTGTTGCAAATCAGTTATAGAATTTTTTACTTCAAGAGCAGTGAAATGAGTATGACTTAAAGAAGATGTTCTCCCAGTCACTTGAACATTAAAAGTTTTATCAAAATGCAACCAATTTAACCAATCAAATGAATCTCTAACCCCCGCATATAAAGATTGCTTGTCATAGCAATTAAAACTTGCAATTTCTCTATAAAAACGAAAAGCTAATCTGGAATAGAAATGAACTCTATAAAAAGTTTCAAAATCACATTCAAAATTAATAAATCTTTTAAAAGTATTAATATTAAAGCCGCCTAAATTTGAAATTTCTTCTGCTAAAGATTTCTCTAGTCCCTCCGGAGATGATGCCACTACATTCATATACGATAAAACTTAGTAAAAAAACTATTCAATAACCATTTTGCCTGTCAGAATATAAATGTCCAATTGGACTAGGTGATCTCAACCGATGTTTCGGACAGCGGTTCGATTCCGCTCAACTCCACTATTTGGGGTTGTAATGGTTTCGACGGGGCATAAGGAAGGTGACTGAAGCCGGCTCGGTTAGAGCAAAAACACAAATGCTAACAAAATCGTTAGTTTCTCCCGTCAAACAGCACCAGTTGCTGCTTGATCCTAAAGGAGATGGGGTTATATCAGCCTTATCAACCAAATGATACAAGGAGTCTGGAAGGACTCCACTTTTTTAAATAACGAAGAAGTTGTAGTAGATAATTTATGAGTATGTAAATATTGCTCCACTTACTTGTATTAAAAACATTTTTTTTAATTTTATAAGTATAAATACTGAGAAGATAAGTTTTAAATTAATTTATCTTATTAAGAAATCCAATCTTGCAAAATGGAATCTAATAAAAAACTAAATGACTTGATAATAAATCTCAAACCAAAAGTTATTAGATTCACTGGTGAAAAATTCCCCAATGAACTATGGAATAGTGGTTGTCAAATCAAAAAAAATAAGAAAATATCTAGCTAAAAATTTAATTAATTACTCGAAAAAGGATTTTTCGGCATTTTTTTTAAACATTTTTTTGAAACTTCCTGAAGTACTTTAAATTCATTTTTTTTTAAATTCCAATTAAATACATTAGATACATCTATAACTTGAGATTTTTTTCGCATTCCAACTAATGGAATAGTTCCTTGGTAACAACACCAATTAATTGCTACTTGCGCTTGGGAAACTGATCTTTGATGCGCAATTCTTTTTAGACACCTCCGCAATTCATATGTTGGTTTTTTATAGTTTTCAAATAAGGAATTACGAATAAAACTTTTTTCTTTATTTTCTTCTTTATCTGGATCAATACAAAGTATTCCAAAGGACAAAGGACTATAAGCAAAGAAATCAATATTATTTTCGTCGCAAATTTTTTTTACCTGATATTGTTTTCCTAAATCGGGTGCAAGCAAAGAAAACTGTATTTGAACACTCTTCAGGTGCTGATCTCTTTTTGCTAAGAAATTAATTAATTTCATCAATCTTTTAGGGCCTATATTTGATAAGCCTATTTGAAAATCAAAGCCTTCATCTTTTAAATCGCAAAGATTATTCAACAGCCCTAATTCTTGCCAAGGATTGTATTTTGCAGTTGACCAATGTAATTGCACTATATCTAATTTATTATTAAGTCTCTCTAAACTTTTCAAAAAAGGTTTATTAAAGCCCCTGTTACCTATTCTCCAGGGATAAGGTGCAAGTTTGGTTGCTACTTGAATTCTTTTTTTCTTTGCTGAAGGAGTATTTAGTAAAAATTTTCCTATCAACAATTCGCTTCTGCCCTGAAGATTCCCAGTACCGTAAGAATCTGCAGTATCAATTAGATCGAAACCTCTTCGTAACGCTTCATCATATGTCTCACGTAAATCATCGTCATTTGTAGATTGGTAATTCCAGAAAAGCTTATTCCCCCAAGACCACGTACCTAATCCAATTCTTTTCTTCACTAGCCAATTTAAATAAGGAACTTTATAAGGTTATCTAAAAATATTAACTTCTTTAAAATATTTCAAAAAATAAGTTTTAAAGCATTAAAAATCAATTTCTCTTGACATTAAGAAATTATTCTCCAAAGTAAGAGAAATAAAATAAAAAATTGTTCATTACCGTTTGCGGACAAAAAGGGGGGGTGGCCAAGACCTGCACAAGTATTCACCTTGCTAGTGTTTGGCATTCTGAAGGTAAGAAAGTTTGCATAGTTGATGCCGACAAGAATAGATCTGCTTTAGCATACGCATCAAGAGGCAATCTTCCATTTCCAGTTTTCCCCGTCAGTTCAGCTGCTAAAGCATCAAGATCATCAGAAATTGTAATAACTGATGGCCAGGCTAGCAGTGATCAAGAAGAACTTAAACACTTAGCGTATGGTTCAGATTTAGTTATCTTACCTACAACTGCAAAAGCAAGATCAGTAGAATTAACTGTTGAACTTTCTAATTTATTAAGCAACTTAAAAGTTAACCATGCTGTAGTAATAGTAAAAGTTGATTTTAGACAGCAAAAAGCAGCGCAACAAGCCAAAGCAGCTTTAGAAAATTTTGGTTTATATGTTTTTAATACATTTATACCCTTACTTTCAGCATTTGATAAAGCAGAAGCCTCGGGCAATGCTGTATTTGAAGCTGTCGACGATTTAGGTAGATCAGATCCTCGTCGAATGACGGGCTGGTCTGCTTATTGTTCAATTGCCTCACAAATTCCATGCCTGATTTCGAAGCCCTCATCCGACACCAACAAATTAAACAACCAACAACCAATCAGCGCTTAAAAGTAGTTGATTCTCCTAATTTTGAAGAAGAAAAAAACGAAGAAGTAATAATTAGACAATCTGGATTATTAGTTAATTTTTTTGGAGGTTTTATAGGTTCTGTAATTGGAACTTTAACAATACTGTTTCTTTATATGAATGAATATTTACCATTAGATTTACTAAAACTTAAGTAGTATATTCGCTATTTATTTCAACATATTTTTTAGAAAGATCGCACCCCCAAGCTGTGCCTTTCGATTCACCACAATTTAGATTAATCATAATTTTTACAATATCATCTATCAAATATTTACCTTTCATTCTGGACTTAATATAGTCTGAGACTTTTTGTGGATCATATTTATTTAACCTGCCGTTTTCCAAAATCTGAGCGTTTCCTATATATAAGTCAACATCATTTAAATTAAATTTAACTCCAGAATTACCTGCAGCAGAAATGATTCGTCCCCAATTCGGATCACAACCATGTATCGCAGTTTTTACCAAGGCAGAATTACAAATAGATTTCGCGAGCATAATTGCATCATCTGTATTTTTTGCTCCTTTAACCAAAACTTCTAATAAACAATTAGCTCCCTCTCCATCCCTTGCAATATTTTTTGCCAAGTTCTGACATACAATATCAATGCCTTGTTGGATAATTGGAAAAAACCTTTTTTCAATTTTCTCTCCTGCATTTATTCCAACAAAAGAATCATTTGTGCTTGTCTCTCCATCAACAGATATTGCATTAAAAGATTTTTGAACCGCAATAGCAATCATTTTGTCCCATTCTTCTTTTTGAATACCCGCATCACAGGTTAGAAAAGCAAGCATTGTAGCCATGTTGGGGTAAATCATTCCTGAACCTTTTGCAAATCCTGCTATTTTTATTTTTCTACCTTGAATAATCGTCTCTATTGACACTTTTTTCAAAGTCAAATCAGTAGTTAAAATTGCTTCTGCTGCATTTTCAAAATTATTACCCTTTAAATCACTAACTAAATTCGGTAAATTTTTTACTAAATCATTTATTTGTATTGGAACACCAATTACACCAGTTGAGCACATTAAAACTTCTTCTTTTTTTATTCCTAAAAGTTCCGCAATCTTTCCTGTAGCAATTTGAAAATGTTGAATGCCAAGATTTCCTGTACATGCATTTGCTTGACCAGAATTAATTAGTATTGCTCTTACAAAACCTGAAGTTGTTTTAATCCTTTCCTCACAAATATCCACACAAGAAGCTCGAACTATTGATTGGGTAAACATTCCACTAAAAATACTTCCTTCTGGAGCGAGTATTAGTGCTAAATCTTTTTTATTAGAAGCTTTTAAACCAGCAGATATCCCAGCAAAAAGAAACCCCTTGGGTGTTACCTGACTGTCATCAACAAACGACCAATTGGAATCTAACTGGCTCAAACTTTTTGGTATTTTAATTCATACTAACTACTCTTTAATACTAAAGAAACTAAGTAATTAGATTATTATTAATTATATGGATATTCTACAAAAATTAAAAAACAACCAAAGAAGGATTGGTTTAACAGGAGGTATTGCAAGTGGGAAGACAACCATAACTAATTACATAAGAAAACATAGAAACATACCAATATTAGACGCAGATCATTTTTCAAGAGAATTAATCAAACCAAAGACATATGGATATAAGAAAATTTTAGATTATTTTGGAAATAAAATTATTGATAATAAAAGCAATTCAGAAAGGGAAATAAACAGAACACTTTTAAGGAACATTATTTTTAAACATTCAGCAAGCAAGGAATGGATTGAAAAACTACTTCACCCCTTAATTAAAGAAAGAATGATAGAAGAATGCAGTCAATACAGAAATAATCAAACTATAGTATTGGTTATTCCATTATTGTTTGAAGCAAAATTTGAAGATATTTGCACTGAAATATGGTTAGTTAAATGTCCTAAAGAAATACAAAAAAACAGACTTATCACAAGAGATAAAATTAGCGAAAAAGAAGCATATGAATTGATAAATTTTCAATTAAGTTTTGAAGAAAAAAGAAAATTCTCTGATATTATTTTAGAGAATTCGGATGATCAAAATAAATGGATCAATACGATAAAAGAGCTTCTTTAAGCTTTAGCTATTTAATTTTTCCATAAGAAGTTTATTTGCAAGTTTAGGATCAGCTTTACCTTTTGTTCTTTTCATAAGTTGACCAACAAAAAAACCAAGTAACTTAGTTTTACCATTTTTAAATGCTTGAACTTCATTTGGATGTTCATTTATAAGTTCATCAATTATTGGTGAAATACTTGAAGAATCAGATATCATTGCCAACCCTTTTTCTTCAACTAATTTTTTCGGAGAAATATTTTTTTGAATAAGTTCAGGTAAAATTTCTTTTGCAATTTTTCCACTAATTATATTTTTTGAAATCATATTAATCATTTCAGCAAGATTTTCAGGACTAAGCTTTAATTCACTAAAACTTAGTTTTTTTGATTTTAAATACCCCACAATATCACTTGTTACCCAATTTGAAGCTAGTTTGGCCTCGGCACCATTTGCTACTGTTTCTTCAAAAAAGTTTGCCATGCTTATTTCATCAGAAATTACCCTTGCATCATATGCAGACAACCCAAATTGACTTACGTATTTATTTCTTTTCTTTGAAGGTAATTCTGGTAGTTCTTTAAACCATATTTCTTGTTGAGCTTTTGTTATTTCAATTGGACCTAAGTCAGGATCAGGAAAATATCTATAATCACTGCTACCTTCTTTTAATCTCATACTTTTCGTTAATTGCTTAGCTTCATCCCATAACCTTGTTTCTTGGAAAATTTTTCCTCCATTTTCATAAACTTCAATTTGTCTGGCTATTTCATAATCACAAGCCTTTTGAATTGCAGAAAATGAATTCATATTTTTTATTTCCACTTTGGTACCAAAAGGAGCATTAGGTCCTTTTCTAACTGAAATATTGACATCACAGCGTAATGAACCCTCTTGCATATTTCCGTCTGATACTCCTAGATATCTAACTGTTCTTCTAATCTCAGAAGCATATTCAGATGCCTCTTTACCTGATCTAATATCCGGTTTACTCACAATCTCACAAAGTGCTATTCCAGCACGATTGTAATCAACTAAAGAATACTTAGAGCCAGCTAATCTATCACTTCCTGAATGGACTAGTTTTCCGGCGTCTTCTTCCATATGTAGCCTTTCTATACCAATTTTTTTGATATAAGGTTCTTTGTCCTTTTCAATTATTTCAACATCTAACCAGCCATTTTCAGCTAGTGGCTCATCAAATTGTGAAATTTGATAATTTTTAGGCAGATCAGGATAAAAATATTGTTTTCTATCAAATTTACAATGTTCTGCAACGTTTAAATTTAATGCTAACGAAGTTTTTACAGCATACTCAAGAACAGTCTGATTCAGAACTGGAAGAGTTCCTGGTAAGCCACAAACTACAGGATCTATATGCGTATTAGGTGCATCACCAAAAGCTGTTGACGCAGATGTGAATATCTTACTTTTCGTATTAAGCTGTACATGAGTTTCCAAACCAATCACAGCTTCCCAAGATTCCAAATTGTTCATTATTAAAAGTCTCTTTATTAATATTATTGGATATAAAGGAAAAGAGGACCAAAACACAAATAAAAATATTAATTTTTAAATGGCACAAGAAACCAAAAATTCAATATTAATCATTGGCGGTGGACTTTTAGGTTTATCTATTGCTTATGAATTTTCTAGAAATAACTTCAAAGTTTTAGTTTTAAGCAAAAACAGAAATGAATCAGCTGGATTTGTTGCTGCAGGAATGTTAGCTACTCATGCCGAAGGACTTGAAGATGAATTACTAAAATTTGGCCAAGAAAGTCAAAAACTAATTCCAAAGTGGATAAAAAGTATTGAACAAGATACTAATATTAAATGCGGTTTAAAAAAATGTGGCATAGTAGTTCCTTTTAAAAACAAAAAAGATCTTGAAGAGTTTCCCACTTATGAATATGGAAAATATTTAAATCACAAAGATCTTGAAACAGAAATTAATGGAATGAATTCTATTTGGAAACATGGTTTACTTTTTGAACAAGATGGTCAAATAGATAACCGAAGAAGACTAATGCGTGCTCTTGAGAGAGCATGCTCCTTGCATGGTGTCGACTTTCAAGAGGGATCAGAAGTAAAGGATTTGATATTCGAAAAAAACAAAATTACAGGAGCAACAGTTTTATATGCTACTGGAGAAATAAAAAAAATTAACTGCGAAAAAGCAATTATATGCAGCGGTGCTTGGAGTAAAAAAATTTTTAATAAGATTCCAGTCTTTCCTATAAAGGGACAAATGCTATCAATACAAGGTCCAACAAATTTTTTGAAAAGAGTTATTTTTGGTCCAAAAACTTATCTAGTTCCACGAGACGATGGACTTATCATAGTTGGAGCGACAGTTGAAAAAGATTCAAAATTTAATCAAGGTAATACACCTAATGGAATAAAGCAACTGCAAGAAGGCATTCGCTCCTTATTACCAGAAGCTATTAATTGGCCACAAATGGAACATTGGTGGGGATTTAGACCTTGCACACCAGATCTGAAACCAATAATTGGAAAATCAAAAATTGAAAATCTTTTTATAGCTACAGGACATTACAGAAATGGAGTTTTATTTTCAGCAATAACAAGTGATCTTCTTTTGAAAATAGTTCAAAATAAAAATCTTAACGAAATAGAAAAAAGCTTTTTAGAAAAATTTAGTTTAGATAGATTTACGATTTAAATTTTAATTTTCAGATCGCCATTTCGAATCAGAGGTTTCCCACTCACATAATTCCTCTTCGTTAAACCATAGATCAATTTCAAATTTTGCTGTATCTTCTCCATCAGAACCATGAATAATATTCCTCCCAATATCAATAGCTAAATCACCTCTAATTGTTCCAGGCTCTGCTTCCAGAGGTTTTGTTGCACCTATTAGTTTTCTAGCACTCAAAATAACTCCTTCGCCTTCCCACACCATTGCCACAACAGGACCACTTGAAATAAAGTCTACTAAATCACCAAAAAAAGGTCTTTCTCTATGTACTCCATAATGATTTTGAGCAAGTTCTTTTGAAGGAATTAATTGTTTTAATCCAACCAATTTAAATCCTTTTTTTTCAAATCTGCCAATAATCTCAGAAATATATCCTCTTTGAACACCATCTGGTTTAATTGCAATAAAAGTTCTCTCTTTGTTCATTTAGTTAATAATCACTTTATGTATATTCAACTTTTGGGTGGTAACTTGGCAAGTAATCATTAAAATAAAAGATATTGTTTTGAGTTATTTTCAAAAACATTTATTAATCACTAAGACATAAATTGACCAATTTTGAGCCGAAAAAATTAAAGAATATTTGGACTATTGAAGATAGTATTTCAACTTATAACATAGATAAATGGGGCGATAAATATTTTTCTATAAATTCCAAAGGAAATATATCAGTAACTAAAGATATAAAATCTGAAAATGAGATTGATCTTTTTAAGCTTGTCAAAGAACTTAAGAGTAGAGAAATAAATCCTCCATTAATCATAAGATTTAATGATATCTTGAAAGATCGAATAAATGCATTACATGACTCTTTTTTAAAAGCAATAAAAACTTATAAATATAAGAACATTTATCAAGGCGTTTTTCCTGTCAAATGTAATCAACAGAAAAATGTCCTAGAAAAGATAATAGAGTTTGGTAGCCAATGGAATTTTGGTTTAGAAGTAGGAAGTAAATCAGAACTATTAATTGGCCTTGCACTTCTTGAAAACCAAAATTCATTATTAATATGCAACGGATATAAAGATAAAAAATATATTGAGATTGCTACTTTGGCCAGAAAACTCGACAAAAATCCAATAATAGTAATTGAACAACGAGATGAAGTAAAAAGAATTATTCAAGCAGTTCAAGAACTTAACGCGACGCCATTGATAGGAATTAGAGCAAAGTTATCAAGTAAAAGTAGTGGTAGATGGGGTAAATCTATTGGAGATAATTCCAAATTTGGATTATCAATACCAGAAATTATGTTGACAATAAAAGAACTACAAGAAGCGAATCTTATCAACGAAATGAAATTGCTCCATTTTCATATAGGCAGTCAAATAAGTGATATTGCTGTGATCAAAGACGCATTACAAGAAGCTAGTCAAATATATGTTGAACTATGCAAACTAGGAGCCCCAATGCAATATATCGACGTTGGGGGAGGATTAGGAATAGATTTTGATGGAACTAAAACCTCCTCCAACACCTCTACTAATTATTCTCTTCAAAATTATGCTAACGATGTAATTGCAACTATTAAGGATTCATGTGAATTAAATAATATCAAGCATCCAACCATAATCTCAGAAAGTGGAAGAGCAATAATTAGTCATTGTTCAGTTTTAATTTTTAATGTCTTAGGAACAAGCCATGTCAGTTCCGAACTACAAATTTTTGATAAAAAAAATCAACAATTAATAATTTCAAATTTACTTGAAACTTTCTTTGCATTAAAAAAACTTAAAAATAAAAAAATAAATTTATCTCAAATAATTGAACTATGGAATGATGCAAAAAAGTTTAAAGAAGATTGCTTAGTCGCTTTTAGATTAGGATTTTTAAGTTTGGCAGAAAGAGCTTATGCCGAAGAACTTACTTGGGCTTGCGCAAAAGAAATTTCTAATAACCTTAATAATGATGAAATCAATCACCCTGATTTATCTGAAATTACAGAAACTCTTGCATCAACTTATTATGCAAATTTATCTATCTTTAAATCAATTCCTGATAGCTGGGCAATAAATCAGATTTTTCCAATAGTACCAATACATAGGCACTTAGAGGAGCCGTTCTGCAAAGGCAACTTTGCAGATTTAACTTGTGATTCAGATGGGAAACTAAATAATTTTATTGATAATGGAAAAATTAAATCACTACTAAATTTGCATAAGCCAGAAGAAGATAAAGATTACCTAATTGGAATTTTTATGACTGGAGCCTATCAAGAAGCATTAGGAAACTTGCACAATTTATTTGGGAGTACCAACGTTGTTCATATAGACATAAATCAAGATAATTCATATAAGGTCAGAAATATTATTAAAGAGGATAGTAAATCTGAAATTTTACAATTATTAGATTACAGTTCAGCTTCTTTGGTTGAATCTATAAGAATTAATACTGAATCAGCAATTGATCAAAAAAAATTAACTATTGAAGAAGCAAGGAAATTAATGGATCAAATCGAAATTAGTCTCAGAAAAAGTAGTTATTTATCAGAATGACTAGCTAATGTTTTTTGCAAATAATCTTTAGCATAATCTAAAGCATCACTTAACTTATCAATTTCTTTAGCACCTGCTTGAGCAAAGTTAGGCTTTCCTCCTCCACCTCCAGAACAAATTCTTGCAATCTCATTTATTAATTTACCTGCATGCAATCCTATTTTTACTGCATCATCGCCTAAAGAAACTACAAATAACAACTTTCTATTTTCTGGATTTGGTATTCCCCCAAGAATCAATATTGCTTTATTTCCCAAATGAGAAGTTAAATTAAGTGCTGCAGATTGCAAAGAATTCCCATCTAAACCATCAATCTGATTTACTAAAATTGAAAAAGAATTTACTATTTCTGCGGATGATTTTAAAGAAGAGTATTTAAAATATGCAATTTCATCTTTCATTTTTTGTATCTCTTTATTCTTATTAATAAGTTCTGCTTGCAAATTATTAACCCTTTCAAAAAGTTGATTAGGATTTGCTTTTAACAAATCACTTAGTTGGTTTACTAATGCATTTCTATCACTGAAATAGTCTAATGCTGATTGGCCTGATAATGCTTCGATTCTTCTTACTCCAGCTGAGATTCCTTCCTCACTAATTATTTTGAAAGAACCTAATTCGGATGTAGATTTAACATGTGTGCCACCACAAAGTTCCATTGAAACTCCTGGTACATTAACAACGCGCACTTCATCATCATATTTTTCTCCAAACATGGCGACTGCGCCCTTTTCAAAAGCCTCACTCTTAGACATATTTTTTATTTCTAGGGCATGATTTTCCATAATCCAAGAGTTAACTAAAGTCTCAACCTTAGAAATTTGATCTTTAGAAATAGGATTAGAGGAATTAAAGTCAAATCGTAATTTATTAAAGGCTACTAATGAACCTTTTTGTCCAACACTTTCATCAATAACTGATTTAAGTGCAGATTGTAATAAATGAGTAGCTGTATGATTTGCAGCAGCCTTAGCTCTATTAGAGGAGCTAACATTAGTCCTAACTTTTTGTCCAATAGTTAATTTTCCTTTTTTGATCGTTCCATAATGTAAAAAAACATTTTTCTTTCGCATGACATTATCAACCAAGACCTCAACATCGTTTGAAAATATCGTTCCAATATCACCAACTTGCCCGCCAGATTCTCCATAAAAAGTTGTCTGATCAAGAACAATTAAAACTTTCTGACCTTCACTTGCTTCCTTAACTAATGTTGAATCCAAGAATATACCCTTTATTTCAGCTTCCGAAAGGAGTGACTTATAACCATTAAAAACAGTTTTGTTAAAAAGATCTATTTCTCGCTCTAATGATCCCTCTAATGTCAAATCAATATTACTTGAAGCAGCTTTAGCTCTCTCTTTTTGTGCATTCATTTCTTCTTCAAAACCCTTTACATCTACACTGATACTATTTTCTTCTGCAATTTCTACAGTAAGTTCTAGAGGAAATCCATAAGTATCATAAAGTTCAAAAGCTTTAAAACCGGAAATTAATTTCTGCCCTGAAGAAATTATCTCATCTAGCAATTTCTCTCCTCTTTCAAGAGTTTCCCTAAATCTTGTTTCTTCAATTTTTATCTCATTCAAAATTAAATCATTATTATTTTTTAAATCAGGATAATTATTTTGCATTAAATTGATTCCGACAGTAGCAATATGAGGTAAAAATTCATTTGTTATTCCTAATAATCTCCCATGTCTGACCATTCTTCTAATAAGCCTTCTTAATATATATCCCCTGCCGAGATTACTTGCTGCTACTCCATCAGAAATTAAATGAATAACAGCTCTTGTATGATCACCAATAATTTTTAAAGAAATTTTGTTTTTATCATCTGAAGAAAAATAATCAATATTTGCAATCTCACAAATTTTTTTAATGATAGGAAAAATTAAATCTGTCTCATAATTATTTTGCTTTTTTTGTAGTATTTGAGCCATCCTTTCAAGGCCCATTCCCGTATCAATATTTTTAAATTTTAAATCTGTCAATTTTCCATTAGGATCACGATTATATTGCATAAAAACAAGATTATAAAATTCAATAAAACGATCTCCATCTTCTAAATCAATATTTTGCAAACCCTTTTCAGGATGAAAATCATAATAAAGTTCTGAACAAGGTCCACATGGACCTGTTTTGCCAGATGACCAAAAATTATCTTCCTCTCCTAGTTTTACTATCCTATCTGGGTGAATACCAATTTCATCTCTCCAAATTTTTGCAGACTCTTCGTCTTCGTGAAAAACACTTACAATTATATTTTCAACAGAAAGTTGATAAATATTAGTAACTAATTCCCAAGCCCATTGAATAGCTTCTCGTTTAAAATAATCTCCAAAGGAAAAATTACCAAGCATTTCAAAAAAAGTGTGGTGTCTTGCTGTCACTCCAACGTTTTCTATATCATTTGTTCTGATGCATTTTTGGCTAGATGTAGCCCTTTTTGATGGTCTTTCTTTTAAACCTAAAAAAACTGGTTTAAAAGGTAGCATTCCAGCAATTGTGAGCATAACCGTAGGGTCATCTGGAATCAAAGATGCACTTGGAATGATTTTATGTAATTTTTCACTGTAAAATTTTAAAAAAGCATTTCTTATCTCATCTCCAGTAACTATTTTTTTAATTAGTTGAGATGTCATTTATTCAGAATAAGAAGATTAAAAATTAAAGAAAAGCGTAATTTCGGTTATTTCGCAAAAATAATCACGCGAATTTATATTCTATATAACTAAAGTTAATTTATAAAGCTAATTATTTTATGATAGCCTCTGCCCAGACAAATAATTCTAAATTGGCACAAACTAATAACAAGTTGACAGTTCAATCTCAAAACTTTGCTGATGATTCTTGTGCCATAAGATCTTTGGATTGGGATCGCAGTAGATTTGATATTGAATTTGGTTTAAGAAATGGAACTACTTACAATAGTTTTATTATTAAAGGCGAGAAACTAGCAATTATTGATACTAGTCACGCAAAGTTCGAAGAATTATGGTTTGAAGAATTACTGAAAAAGGTAAATCCGCAAGAAGTTGATTATCTAATTACTAGCCATACAGAACCTGATCATTCTGGTTTAATAGGTAATCTTTTAGAATTAAACCAAAACATCACAGTAGTTGGATCAAAATTAGCACTTAAATTTATTGAAGACCAAATACATATTCCCTTTAAACGTCTAGAGGTTAAAAGTGGAGAGTTTTTAAATCTCGGAACTAATCCTAATAGTGGTTTAGAACATAATATTGAATTTATAAGTGCACCAAATTTACATTGGCCAGATACCATATTTTCATATGATCACAGCACAAATGTTCTCTATACATGCGATGCATTTGGACTCCATTATTGTTCTGACGAATTTTTTGACACAGATCAAAAAGAAATATACGATGATTTCCGGTTTTATTACGATTGCCTTATGGGTCCAAACGCTAGAAGCGTTATTCAGGCAATTAAAAGAATAGATAAGCTACCTGAATTAAAAACAATAGCTGTTGGTCATGGGCCTTTGCTGCATAATCAGGTCAATTTTTGGAAAGGAAAATATCTTGAATGGAGTAGTAATAAAAGTAAAGGCAATGATTTTGTATCAGTATGCTACATAAGCGACTATGGTTATTGTGATCGACTAAGTCAAGCGATATCTCATGGAATAAGCAAAGCAGATGCTCAGGTTCAGTTAATTGATTTAAGATCTTCTGACCCGCAAGAATTAACAAGTTTAATTTCCGAATCAAAAGCAGTAGTCATTCCCACATGGCCAGTAGACTCAGATAATGAATTAAAAGAGTCTCTCGGTACTTTATTTGCAGCACTAAAACCAAAACAATTTACTGCAGTTTATGATGCATTTGGCGGAAATGATGAACCTATAGATTCCTTAGCAAATAAATTAAGGGAACTTGGTCAAAAAGAAGCTTTCTCTCCCTTAAGAGTTAAAAATATTCCAGATCCCATTGTTTATCAACAATTCGAAGAAGCTGGAACTGACTTGGGTCAATTGATCAATAAAAAGAAGAATATTGCCTCCATGAAGAGCCTTGATTCAAATTTAGATAAAGCGTTAGGGAGATTAAGTGGAGGATTATATGTAGTTACAGCGAGCCAAGGCGAAGGTTCTACATTTAGACAAAGTGCAATGGTCGCAAGCTGGGTTAGTCAAGCAAGCTTTTCTCCACCAGGTATTACAGTTGCAGTAGCAAAAGATAGAGCTATTGAATCATATATGCAAGTTGGGAAAGGTTTTGTTGTGAATATACTGAGAGAAGATAACTATCAAAAAATGTTCAGACATTTTTTAAAAAGATTTGCTCCTGGAGCTGATAGATTTGCAGACGTAGATGTAATTAGCAACATCGCGGAAGGTGGACCAGTTCTCTCAGATTCACTCGCCTTTTTAGATTGCAAAGTTAGTTCCAGACTAGAGACTCCAGACCATTGGATAATTTACGGAGTTGTTGAAAATGGTAATGTTTCTGACTTATCATGTAAGACAGCAGTTCATCACAGAAAAGTTGCTAATCACTACTAGAAAATAAGTCTTTAAAATGTCAGATATTAATATAGGCTTACTTGCAGAAAATCAAAACTTATCAGAATTTAAAATTAGCAATAATTTTTCTTGTGTAAGATTCTTAGACCAAAATAAAGAAAGATTTGAACTTGAATTTAACCTTGAAAAAGGAACCTCTTTTAACACTTTTTTCATTAGAAGTGATGAGGAACTTTTTATTATTCATCCACCTGAGAAACAATATTTAGATTCGTTTAATAAAGTAATTTCTAGGTTTTGTGATCAATTTAAATTAGGTAAAATCAACTTTATTTCTGGTCATATTAATCCCCAAATAATTGAAACTATAAAGAATATAAGTTCCAAATTTGAAAACACAACTATTACTTGCTCTAATCCAGGTTATAAACTTATTAGCGAACTTTGGAATCAAAGAAATCCTAACTTAAAAGACTTCATTGAAATTCAATTACCTAAAGTAAACATAGTTAAAAAGGATCAAAATTTAGAATTAGATAACATTTCACTAGAGTTAATTCCTATTCCAACAGCACGTTGGCCTGGAGGTCTGATAATTTATGAACGTAATCAAGAAATCCTTCTAAGTGAAAAAATTTTTTCTGCTCACATTGCTTCTTCAGATTGGTCTGAAACAAATCGAGTTAGTACAGAAATTGATAGGAAACATTTTTATGATTGCTTAATGGCACCAATGTCTAATCAAGTAATATCAATAACTGAAAAAATTACAGATTACGATATTAAAACTATTGCACCATTACATGGCCCCGCTATCGAATATAGCTTAAAAAGCTTCTTAAATGACTACATTAGATGGGGTGAAAATCTCTCAACAAATAATCCTAAGATCGCTCTGATATATGCAAGTGCATATGGAAATACAGCCTCAATAGGTGATGCATTGGCTAAAGGGATAAATAGAACTTCTGTCGAAGTTGAAAGTATAAATTGTGAATTTACACCAAATGATGTACTTATAAAATCTATCAAAAACGCTGATGGATATTTAATAGGATCACCAACACTAGGTGGGCATGCCCCAACTCCAATAGTAAGTGCACTAGGAACATTATTATCAGAGGGTAATAGAGATAAGCCAGTGGGAATTTTTGGTAGTTTTGGCTGGAGCGGCGAAGCTATAGATTTACTTGAAACAAAATTAAAAGACGGTGGTTTTAAGTTTAGTTTTGACCCTATTAGGATTAAATTCAGTCCAAATAAACCAAAGATTAAAGAATTAGAAGAAATAGGAACTCACTTTGGAAGAAAAATTATAAAAAAAGCAAAGAAAAAACCCAGAAAATCTGATACTGGAATGATTACAAGCAAAACGGATCCAAAGCTACAAGCTCTTGGAAGAGTTATTGGTTCACTTTGTGTTCTGACAGCCTCTAAAGGCAAAGATGAGAATAATATTAAAGGAGCCATGCTTGCATCTTGGGTTAGTCAAGCAAGTTTTTCTCCGCCAGGGTTAAGTATTTCAGTAGCAAAAGATAGATCAGTAGAGTCTCTTCTACAAGTAGGAGATTCATTCGCATTAAATATTCTTAGTGAAAAAGATTTTAAAGAACCTTTGAAAAGATTCACAAAGCCCTTTGCACCTGGAGAAGATAGATTTGAAGGAATAAATATTGAATTAACTCCTAATGAACAGATAATAATTCCTGAATCGCTAGCATGGTTAGATGCTTCTGTAAAAGAGAGAATGGAATGTGGAGATCATTGGGTAATTTATGCCGAAGTACTACACGGTAATATACTAAAATCCGATAGTCTAACAGCAGTTCATCACCGCAAAACAGGTGCTAACTATTAAATTTATTTACCTAATTTATGACTGAAACAAAAGATATAATAATCATTACGGCTAGTTGCGGTAAAAATCTAGAACTTTCTGAAAAATTTCTTGAAAAAAGTAATGAACTGAAAATAAGTTCTGAAATTTTAGATCTTACTTCTCTTGATATTCCATTATTTAATCCAAGAATTCACAGCAAAGAAAATATTCCAAATGAAATAGAAGAATTAAAAAAAAAGCTTTTCGAGATTGAAAGGTGGGTTATTTGTGCGCCTGAATATAATGGATCTATACCTCCCATTCTCTCCAACTTCATAGCATGGCTATCTATTTCGGGAGATGACTTTAGGAATTTATTTAATGGTCAACCTATTGCAATTGCAACATTTTCTGGTGGCATAGGGTTAGAACTACTGACCTCATTACGAATTCAATTAGTGCATTTAGGAAGTCAAGTATTAGGAAGACAACTTTTGTCGTCATATAGTAAACCTATAGATACAAAAACTATTGAAGATATTATTCAAAGACTTTTACAAATGAAAAAATTAAAAACATAAACTTTTAATAGCTAAAAATTAATCTCATTTTTTCTCATTCCAAACTTTTAAAATTTCTCTTGCCATTGGCAGGGCGTGAACAGATCCACCACCAGGAGTATTCTGTGCAAACGCAACTACAAGTAATTCGCTATTTTCAGAGGGTGTAAAGCAGACGAACCAAGCATGATCTGAGCCACCTTCACCATCTTCAGCAGTTCCTGTTTTACCTGACACAGGAGGTAAATTTGAAACTCCATAATTAATTGATACTCCTGTGCCAGACTCTACTACTTTTCGGAGACCACTTTTTATCAATTGAATATTTGATGGGTCGATATCAAGTGGAATACGTTTTTTATCTAAAAGACTTTCTTCATCTTTTTTAGTCAAATATGGAGTAACTAAATAACCTCCATTTGCAATAGCAGCATAAGCTCTAGCTATTTGAATAGGAGTAACTTGAACAACAAATTGTCCAATAGACATACTCGCAATATCTTCTGGAACCCATGGAGTTCTTCCTGGCTGCCCCCATCCTCTGCCTTTTTTAGCCCACTCACTACTTGCTACTAATCCTTTATTTTCTTGTTCAGAAATTTCAATTCCAGATAAAGAATTAAAACCAAGTTTTCTAGAAACCTTATGAATTTCATCAACTCCTGCACCATATCCGACTTGATAAAAAAATGTATTACTCGAAACTCTTAAAGCATCTTCATAACCTATTACTCCAAAACCTAAATCATTGTGTTCCCTGAAACATTGGCTTCCATAAGTGATACATGGTTTCGTATCTAACATTGTTTCTCTAGGAAACTTTCCACTTTCCAAGCCAGCTAAAGCCGTTACAATTTTCCAAACGCTTCCTGGATCATAGGCATTTAATGCTCTATTAAATAAAGGTTTTTCAGGAGAATTAAAAAGTGTATTATATTCTTTCTCAGGTTTAAAATCCTTTGAGAAAAAATTTAAATCGAATGTAGGTTTACTTGCCATTGCTCTTATTGCACCATCTCTTGGATCCATCACTATTATCGCTCCAGCTTTTTTGTCTTTGAGAACTTCCTCAGCAGCTAGTTGCAGATTAAGGTCGATTGTTAGTTCAATATCATTACCTTGTACTGGAGGTCTTATACCTAATGATCTTTGAAATTTTCCTAATGAATTTACTTCAACCATTTCTCCGCCCCATTCACCTCTTATAAAATCTTCGTAAACATATTCAATTCCAGTTCGTCCTATTAAGTCATTTAATTTATACCCCTTCTTAGATAAGAATTTATATTCTGATTCAGTAATTGGCTGAGTATAACCAATTAGATGAGCAGCAAGGGATTTATAAGGATAATTTCTAATTAATTTGGTGGCTATTTCAAAACTAAATAAATTATTTTCATTTTCCTTAAACTTTATTAATTGATTTACATTTAAATCATCAAGAATAGTTACTAGAAGTTTTTGATTTTTTAGCCCATTAGAATATTTTTTTTGAATTACGTTACTATCGATATTTAACAAGTTAGAAATGCGTGTTTTTTGTTTTTCCCAATTCCTTGTTTTAACAGATTGAGGCTTTATTTTTAAAGAATATTGAACTCTACTATCTGCTAAAACATAACCATTTTTATCTAGTATCCTTCCGCGTATTGGTTGTGAAGCAATAAGTCTTATCCTATTCTCATCTGACATCTTCTTGAAAGATTCATAATTTAAAATTTGTAAAAAAATTAATCTTACTAGAATCAATAAAAATGAAATAGAAGAAAAAATAAATAATACCAGAGGTTGTCTCTTTAATGAAATAAGTTTTTTATTAGGACTTGTTTTTATCAAAAATATAAAATTTATTTAAATATTGTTTTTTCTAATAAAGCAATGGTTGATTTTATCTCTTTGAGTTTTGTTATTAAATCTTGATAATCATTATCTTCAGTATTCTCATTGAACTCATCATTTTCAATAGTATTTGAGTTCAAATTTCCACTCATGAAATTATAGTTTTATAAGTTATTACTAATTCTTTTATTTTAAATAAAAAATATATTTTTTCAAAATTATATTAATCTTAATACTGTAAAAATATCAAAATCAAATTAATTTAATTGATCTATATTTTGTTCAAAATAAGGATTACAACTATTCTTTGATATCCCTAAAGACCATCCAATAAATGAAGAAATAAATATTGTGACGATTAAAGGCAAAATGGCTTGTTGAGTATTTACAAGGCTAAACCATTCCCTCCAGCTACTAAAAAATCTTTCTCTTTGAAATTTTCTTTTTTCATTTTCTAATAATCTGGCTTTTTTGGCGAAAGTTTTTGTTACCCACTTTTCGAAAGGAATCTTTTTTATGATCGCCATTTTTCTCTCCACTTCTAATAATTGTCCGGAACTGAGATAAGGATGAAATGTACTTATCAATTCAAGAGTTTTTAAAAACATCTCAACAGCTGCATCTTTTATGAGTTTTTGCTCATGACTTAAATCAGCCCACTCTATTTCTGGGTAAAAACGGTTCCTATTTGGTGAAATTTGATCCTCTGACATTTGACCGGGTTCTCTAAGCCATCTATTAGTGTTTTCATCAAATCTCCGCCAATATAAAAAAGGATTAATAAAAATTGTTTTACCTGATACTTTGACTACATCTTGTTGAAGATGATTAGTTATCTTTCTTTCAGAATTTTTCGATTTTATCAAAAGTCTAAATTAATAATCTAATTAAAGATTATCTTTTATTTAATTTTTTTCCAGAAATATGAAAAAATTATCTAATGAATATTAAGTTATCGATAATTGCCAACGCTTCTTTAAATAATTACAGTATTCGCAATTTAAAGAAGGTTTTGGGAAAACATCCGAAAGTAATAAATTAACCGTATCAATTATCTTATTTTCTACCCATGAAGTAGAACAATCTAATTTAATTAGATGTACGTCAAAATTTAATTGGTTATTAAAAAACTCTTCATTTTTCTTACCATTGAAATATAAAAGATAAGCTTCTTTAGCTACTTGAAAACCGTTTTTTTTAAAGAGCCACTGATACATTTCTAATTGTCTTTTATAGGCTTTTGGATATTCGTATTTATTAAAAGTCTCGGACCAATCAAAATTATTTCTAGAGGTTGCTTTTACATCAACGATAATAAGATCGCCATTTTTTTTCTGCCAAATATCATCCACAGCTCCACCAAAATCATAGTTATGTTCAATTGACTTATATCTTATCCCTTGAAAATTACTTCTCCAACGTTCTAAATCTTTGTGTTTAAAAGGAACAGCATCAATGTCATGTTCAATAAATAAAGGATGCGGCTCCTGAATTTTTCTGTAATAATCAAATTCATTTTTACACAAATTATCTACAGCAATATTTAGAGTAAATGGTAATGATGGTGGTTTTATTTTATATTTTTTGTCAAGTACACAACATCTTGGACAACTAAGATATTTCTCGACAGTAGATCTGCTTAATTTAATAATCTCGTTCATTACGATATATATCCCATTTAAAAATATTTCTTACGTAAAATAAAAGTATTAAATTTGTTAGAAAATTTATTAACTTACTCCCATTCAATGGCTGAAACAAATCTTGATGCTTCAGACCGATTGATATGAGTGAATTAGATGATGCTAATTTTGTAACGTAAAACCTATTGAACACATTGTTAATGCTCAATAACGCTTCTCGATCAAAATCTAAAATCAACTGTCTACAGCAGTAGATCAAGTTGGATAAAGCAGAAGATCCCAAGGAAGTTTCTATTAAGAAATCAATCTACTTATAAAATATGACATACAGAATGTTGGAATACATTTCTAAACAACATAACAAATCACTACCTAAGTTTCTAACTGAACGGTCGCGTTAAGATTATCAAGAACACGAGAACAAACCATTCCATAGAAACCTAAAAAGTAGGATGGGCAGATATAAAAAGAAATTACTAAAAATTGAAAAGAGATATCTAATGCTTTTGAAAAATTAGAGAATAACCCATAAACTTATAATTATTGGTTAGTAGATTTTGATTTCTCCCGATATTAAGAAAAATAATATAAGTACAAAAAATCGCTATCGTCCAGAGATTGACGGTCTAAGAGCATTTGCAGTAACCGCTGTAATCATTAATCACTTCAATAAAGATATCTTGCCAGGTGGATA
This sequence comes from uncultured Prochlorococcus sp., assembly GCA_902591275.1. Lineage (GTDB taxonomy): Bacteria > Cyanobacteriota > Cyanobacteriia > PCC-6307 > Cyanobiaceae > Prochlorococcus_A. The sequence goes on from CACJAC010000003.1 coordinate 72,228, forward strand.
CCTTGGCGTTGATATCTTTTTTGTTATCTCAGGATTTGTCATAACATCCTCTCTTTATCAAAGACCAAGTAAAAACTTCAAGGATTTCATTAGTGGATTTTATGAACGAAGAATCAAGAGATTAGTCCCCGCACTCTCAGTTTTTGTTCTAATCACAAGTTTTGCAATCTGCCTTTTCAATCCAAACCCAAGTGTTTCTTTGCTGACTGGACTGAGTTCTTTATTTGGATTATCTAATCTATACCTCTTCAGAGAATCAACAGATTATTTTGCTCAATCAACAGAACTCAATGTCTTCACTCATACTTGGTCTCTTGGGGTTGAAGAGCAGTTCTACATACTTTTTCCGCTTCTTATTTGGTTTTCTGGATTTGGACGCCAAACGAAGAATGGTATCCGCAATTTGTTCATAATAATTGGAGTACTTACAATTGCTTCGCTAATTAAATTTATCTATCTCTATCCAATCAATCAATCAGCAGCATATTTCCTAATGCCAAATAGGTTTTGGGAAATGGCATCAGGATGTTTGCTATTTATTGGACTTCAAAAAAGAAAATCTATTGAACAGTTCTTTGAGAAAGTACCACCGATTTTAGTACTGGGATTGATTGTCGGGATTATGTTTTTACCCATGTCATTAGCAACAACGTCGACTGTCGCAGTGGTTATTCTTTCTTTGGTTCTCATCATATCTTTGAAAAAAGGAAAAGCAGAATATAATTTTTTCACTAATTCTAGAGTCGTTTATCTAGGTCTCATTTCTTATTCCTTATACCTATGGCACTGGGGCGTTCTTTCAATTAGTCGTTGGACTATTGGTATTCATTGGTGGTCAGCACCTTTCCAAGTTGCTCTGGTGTTTGGTCTGGCAGTTGCTTCTTATAGATGGATTGAAACACCGCTTCGTAAAGGTAACTGGTTTGGGAAGCGTTGGAAAACAATAGTAGTCGGTGGAGGGATAATTATTACCCTTTTTGCTGGTATTTTTGCTCTAGTAAAACCACTAAAAGGAAAATTATTTATTGGGAATCCATACAATAAATGGAACATGAAGATTTATCGAGATACCAAAATTACTCATAATCGCCTCCTTCCAACAATTTATCTTATAGGTGATAGTCATGCTGGTCATTATGGATCAGTTATGACTGATTTAGCGAGCAAAAAAGAATTCAATTTTATAATGCATCCACAAGGTTTAGGACTAAAACTATTGAACAAAGGTGAAGAAGAATATGTTCTTGCCCCTCTGCGAAATTATAAAAAAACCTTCAAAAAGGGAGACATTATTATTTTTTCAGCACATATTGGCAAATACAAAAACGAACATAACTGGATAAAACAATATGAAACTTTCATTCAGCAAACGAAAAATAATAAAATGGAATTCATTTTATTTGGCCCAACCCCAACATTTAAAGAAGTTAAAGGAGGATACACCTGTCAAAAAGAATGGTACAGACCATCTTGGGCGATATCTCATCTTTGTTTTGGAGAAATAAAAAAGAGAGAATGGTTTGCATCTAACGCTGTCTCTATTGCCAGGATCAAAAAATTTCTCTTAGCAAACCCAAACATCTCCTATATTGATGTATTTTCTATAGTTTGCCCAGATTCTTATTGCAAAAATCATGACCAAAATACACTAACTTTCAAAGATGGAGATCATCTAACTTCAGGAGAAGCAATGAAAGTAAGAAATGCTATTGAAACTTTTATTCGACCAAAATAATCTACATTGAAGATACGACTCATTCATTATTAGTTTTCTCTCTAATTAGAGTTACAAATTGTAGAGAAAACAGACTTTATACGATTTCTCTTAAGAGACGGAGAATAAGAGCAACGTAAAACCCACGTAAAACCGCCATATATTTTTTCGCCCAAAAGCACTGATATGACATATCCAATATTTTAACTATTTCTCACGTAAAACAGATAGATTCAAGTTATAACTAGGTTCTTAAAATCCGTTTATTCCCACTCAATCGTGCCAGGAGGTTTGCTTGTTATATCATAAACAACTCTATTAACTGAATCTACTTCGTTTACGATTCTATTTGCAATTCTCTCCAAAATTTGAAAAGGAATTTTTGACCAATCTGCTGTCATACCATCTTCACTAGATACACAACGTAAAACAATTGGCCATGCATAAGTTCTTTTATCACCCATAACTCCTACAGTTTTTACAGGTAATAAAACTGCAAAAGCTTGCCAAATATCATTGTAAAGAGATGCTTTCTTAATTTCATCTCTTACTATCCAGTCTGCGTCTCTTAAACAATCCAGTTTTTGATTATTCACCTCCCCCAAAATTCTTATTGCTAATCCTGGTCCTGGAAATGGATGCCTTTTTATAATTTCATCCGGCAAACCTAAAGCAGCTCCCACTTTGCGGACTTCATCTTTAAACAGTTTTCTTAATGGCTCAACTAATTTAAATTGCAAATCTTTTGGCAAGCCTCCCACATTATGATGACTCTTTATTTTTACAGCTATTCTTTCACCTGTCTTAGGATCAATATTAGTACCAGCACTTTCAATAACATCAGGATAAAGAGTACCTTGAGCTAAATACTGAAAAGGTCCCAACCTATTGCTTTGTTCTTCAAAAACTCTAATAAATTCTTCACCAATAATTTTCCTTTTTTGTTCTGGGTCAGTAATTCCTTTTAATTTGGCAATAAACCTTTCCCTTGCATTAATATATTCAACTTTTATGTGAAATTTCTTATCAAAAAAATTCATTAAAAATTCTGGTTCCCCTTTTCTCATGAAACCTTGGTCTATAAACATACATGTAAGCTGATTTCCAATTGCTTTATTAAGAAGAAAAGCAAGAGTTGAGGAATCAACTCCTCCTGACAAGGCAAGCAAAACTTTTTTATTGCCAA